>JBGARM010000445.1:0-2800 GCA_044230215.1 Thermoanaerobaculia bacterium
AGGCCGGCAGTACTGGGGAACCGTCGCCGGCGACCATCTCACTGGCTACGCCAGTTGGTATTGCTACGACTGCAACCACTGGGGGGTCTTGAGCCTTGATCGGGTGACATCATCAACTAGCGCACCTGAGGAATAGCATGGGCTCAGAGAACCATCGGCAGAGCGAAAGCGAGCGCGTTTTGAGCTCAGAGTACCAAGAGAAAGCTGTCCCTGCTGCAGCTCGCCGAAGAGCTCGGGAATGTCGCGAAGGTCTGGAAGATCATGGGCTACCACCGCGACTCGTTCTGCGAGCTTCGCCGTGCCTTTCAGGTCGGAGGCACCGGAGCTCTCGTCGAAGAGAAGCGGGGCCCGCGAGGCCCGCACCCGAATCGCGGCTCGCCGGAAGTCGAGGAGGCGATTCTGAAGTACTCCCTGGACAGTCCGAGACACCGTCGCGAACCAGACCCAGACCTTTACCAACGCGCGCGGACATAGGCTCAACATGATCTCGTCGGCTTTCAATACCTGCCAGTAGGCGGCTGCTGCACTGCAGACAGCCGTCCTGCTTATCACTCCTCCCAGGGGCCGGACCTGAACTCCGGCCCTGGGAGCTTGGCCTCCGCGGTCTCCCGCTACAATAGCCATGCAAAGGAGACCTTTCATGGCCAAGAAGGCACCCAGGAAGCTCGATCTCGCGCCGAAGCGGCTCGGGAGTGAGAAGTTGCTGAAGGCGTTGAATGCGCAGGTGGGCAACGAGATGCATGCGTCGATGCAGTACATCGCGATCGCGGCGCATTTCGATGCCGAGAATCTGCCGCGGCTGGCGGCGTTCTTCTACCGCCAGGCGGACGAGGAGCGCATGCATTCGATGAAATTCGTGCGCCACGTCGTCGACCTCGGCGGATCGCTCGCCATGCCGGCGATCGCGGCGCCGAAGGCGACCTTCGCCAGCGCGGCCGAGGCGGTGGCGCTGTCGCTCAAGTGGGAGCACACCGTCACCGGCCAGATCTACGACCTGGTGGACATCGCCAAGGCCGACCGCAACTACATCTCGATGCGCTTCCTCGACTGGTTCGTCTCCGAGCAGCTCGAAGAGATCAACTCGATGGAGACGCTCCTCGCCATCGTCGAGCGCGCCGGCGAGGACAACCTCCTGCTGGTCGAGGACTACATCGCCCAGAACGCCATCGGCGACGGCGGGGGCGGCGGCGGGGCCGCCGAAGGCGGCGCCGGGGAGTAGCTCGCCCCTGCGGTGGCGGGCTTTGGTACAGTGCGAGGCATGCTGGAGCGCCTGCCCATCGACGCCGCCGGTGCGGAGGATTCCTTCGCCGACACCCGCGCGCTGTCGAGCGACGAACGGGTCGCTCTCGCTTTCCGGCTCTGGGACGACGGCTGCCGGACCTATGCCGACATCCACGGCGTCTCGCTGGAAGAGGCAGCTGCGCGACTCTCGGCTACCCGGCAGATCGGACGGATTCCGCTCTTCGACGAGCCCGTGCTGACGTCGTGACGCCGCTCGCCGTCGAGGTTTCGCAGCTTCTCGACCGGCTCGGCATTTCGCACGCATTGATCGGCGCTGGTGCGCTCTCCGCCGTCGGCGCCTCGCGGTCGACGGCCGATCTCGATTTCCTGGTGGTCGAAGGCGAGGTCCTCGCCGAGACCTTCTGGGCCGGCCGCTTGCCGCCGGGAGCTTCCGTCCGGATTCGCACCGGCGGGCCGGAGGCCCCGCTGGCCGGTCTCATCCGCATCTCGCGCGCCGGGGACCGTCCGGTCGACTTGGTCGTCGGCCGCGACGCGTGGCAGCGCGAGATCCTGTCGCGCGCTCCGCTTCTGCCGTTTCTCGGAGATCGGGTTCCGATCGCCCTCGCGGCAGACCTCGCCTCCGACGCGAAACTGGCGTCGGCGGTGGTGCCGCAAGTCGAAGCCCGGCTCGGACCTCTACCGCAGCGTTGCCGTGAGCTCTGGGACGATCTGCGCGCGCGCCGACTGCCGGACCGGAAGGTCTAGCTCAGTCGCGGCTGCGGCCGCCGAGGAGGCCGGAGCGCAGGAGGAAGTAGAGCAGCGTCAGCAGGCTCGAGACCGCTGCGGCGACGTAGGTGAGAGCGGCGGCGTTCAGCACCCGGTCGACCCCCTCGCGCTCCTGCGCGGTGACGATGCCGTTCTCCACGCACAGCTTCTTGGCGCGGTTCGAGGCATCGAATTCGACCGGCAAGGTCACCAGCTGGAACAGGATGACCATCGAGAACAGCGCCGCGCCGAGGGTGAAGAACTTCATCGAGCCGAGCATCAGACCGAAGACCATCACCATGTAGCCGATCGACGAGCCGATGTTCGCCGTCGGCACGAGCATCGAGCGTACCCACATCGGCTTGTAGGCGCGGGCGTGCTGGATGGCGTGGCCGGCCTCGTGGCAGGCGACGCCGACAGCGGCGATCGAGGCGACGCCGTAGACCGGCTCGGAGAGCGCCAGCGTCTTGGTGACCGGGTTGTAGTGGTCGGTCAGCGTGCCCTTGTGGGGCACCACCTTGACGTCCCGGATGCCGGCCGACTCGAGCATGCGCTGGGCGGCCTGGGCGCCGGTCAGGCCGTTGGCCACCCGCACCTTGGAGTACTTGTTGAACGCCGACTTCGTCCGGAAGCTCGCCCACAGCGAGAGCAGCAGCGCCGGGGCGAGGAAGACGAAGTAGATGGGGTCGAAGCCGATCATGGGGACTCCTCCTGCTCGAGTCGAGACAACCTGGGGGACGCCCCCCGAATTCCCTGCGCGACACCGCGGGGGCGAGTCTAGTCGAGCGCCTCGGCCGTCGGGCCCGGCCCTCGC
>JBGARM010000446.1:0-2797 GCA_044230215.1 Thermoanaerobaculia bacterium
TGGAAGACGAAGCCCACCTTGGTGTTGCGGTAGCGCGCGAGCGCCGTGGGCGTGAGCTTCGCGAGGTCCTCGCCGTCGACCGTGATCGTGCCCGTGCTCGGCCGCTCGAGGCCGCCCAGGAGGTGCATGAGCGTCGACTTGCCGCTCCCCGAGGGACCGAGCACGGCGACGAACTCGCCCGGAGCGATCGCCAGATCGACGGCGTCGAGGATGGTCAAGATGCGGTCGCCCGACGGCAGGCGCTTGGTCAGCTGCCGGAGCTCGATGGCTGGAGTCGCTGCAATCGTTGGCGTCATCGCGTGGGAGCGGGGCAGGTTAGCATGGGGTCATGAAGCGGCCTGATCTTGACTGTACGACGTTGGAGCACGCAAAGATCTTTCTCGAAGAAAAGAAAACGACCAGTAAAGGGAGTGTGCGGTTTCGGACCGCCAGAGGGGCTTCCGCGTCGGTGCTGAGCGTGATTCTTCTGCTCGGGACGGTTTCGGTGGGCGGATGTCGCCGCGAAGTGGCGCGCGAGGCGCCTGTGCCGGTGGCGCAGAGCGTTGCGGCTGCGCCCGCTGCCACCGCCGCCGCAGCCCGCCCGGCTGCCGGTTCGCCTTCGATTCCGCCTGCGGCTGACGCGCCGCAGGTGGTCTTTCTCGGCGACAGCCTGACGGCGGGGCTCGGGCTCGGCGAGGAGGCTGCCTACCCGGCGATCGCCGGCGAGCTTCTGGCGCAGCGCGGGATCGCGGTGCGCATCGTCAATGCGGGAGTCTCGGGCGATACCAGCGCCGGCGGTCTGGCGCGCGTCGACTGGCTGCTGTCGCTGCATCCCGACATCGTGCTCCTGGCGCTGGGGGCGAACGACGGCTTGCGCGGGCAGCCGGTCGCGTCGATCGAGGCCAATCTGCGCGAGATCGTGCGCCGGGCGCGCGCCGCGGGGGCGCGCGTCGTGCTCGCCGGCATGAAGATGCCGCCCAACTACGGGCCCGACTACACGCGCGACTTCGAGGCGCTCTACGCTCGCCTGGCGCGCGAGCTCGATCTGCCGTTCCTGCCCTTTCTGCTCGAAGGGGTCGCCGCGGACCCGAAGCTCAACCAGGCCGACGGCATTCACCCAACGGCCGAAGGCCAGCGCATCGTGGCCGGGCTCGTTGCGGACGCGCTCCAGCCGCTGCTCGAGCGCCCGGCAGGGAAGCCGCCAGAGGCCCCGGCGAAGCGCTGAGGTGGCGGGCATCCGGCGACCACGCTGCTAGAGTCCGCGACCATGGCGGGGCTCGAAAGTCTGCCGCGCAGCCTGGCGACTTCGCAGGCCGGAGCGGAACGGATCGCGGTGGTCATTCCGTGCTTCGACGAGGAGGCGCAGGTCGGTAGCGTGGTGCGGGCATTTCGCGCCGCTCTCCCCGAGGCCGAGATCGTGGTCGTGGACAACGCCTCGCGCGACGCTACGGCCGCGCTGGCGCGCGAGGCGGGAGCGCGCATCGTGCACGAGAGCCGCGCCGGCAAAGGGAACGCCCTCCTCTGCGGCCTGGCGGCGGTCCCCGATGCCGATTTCGTCGTCATGGTCGACGGCGACGGCACCTACCCTGCGAGCGCCGCGCCGGCCCTCGTCGCGGCCGCCCGCGCCGGCGCCGACCTCGTGGTGGGCACGCGCCTGCGGGAAGCGGAGCCCGGCGCCTTTCCCGCCGGCCATTCGTTCGGCAATCGGCTGTTCATCGGGATCGTGCGCCTGCTCTTCAACGTCCGGACGAGCGATCTGTTCTCCGGCTACCGCGTGCTCTCCCGGCGCTTTCTGCGCTCGACGCCGCTGCTCGCCACCGGTTTCGAGATCGAGGCCGAGCTGACGGTGCAGGCGGCGATGCGCGGCTTCACCATCGCCGAGCTGCCGGTCGCTTATCGGCCGCGCGGCGCCGGCAGCGCGAGCAAGCTGGCGACGGTGCGCGACGGCTCGCGCATCCTACTCGCCATCCTTACCTACTTCCGCGACTCGCGGCCGCTCACCTGTTTCGGCGGGCTGGCGGCGCTCTTCGCCGGCTGCGCGACGCTCTTCGGTTCGGTGGTGATCGTCGAATTCCTCGACACCGGCCTGGTGACCCGCTTGCCGCTCGCCGTGCTCGCCGCCGCCCTGTTCATCCTCGGTGCGCTGTCGCTCACCTGCGGCGTGCTGCTCTCCTCGATCAACCGCCGCGCCGCCGAGCTCGCGGCGCTCATTTCCGGCCGTTGAGCCCCGCTCCTCTCGCCGGACGTCCGCTCCGGCTGCTCATCCTCTACGAGACGCTCTATCCCGACCATGCCGGCGGGATCGAATCGCGCAACCACGAGCTCGCCCGGGCACTCGCCGAGCGCGGCCACCGCGTGACGCTCGCCGGCTTCGGGCTGCCCCGGCCGCAGAATGAGGCGGCGGAGGCCGCGGCGGGGCGCGTCGAGCGGTGCCTCCTGGGAGATCCGCGGGCGCTCTACGACCGTCACGGTCGGCGCAGCCATCGCCGCGCCATCGGCTTCGCACTGCGCGCGCTCACCGTGGCTCCGGCGCGTTACGACGTCGTCGAGACCGCCAGCATGCCGTTCTTCCACCTGCCGGGGCTCGCGGCCGCCTGCCGCCTGGCGCAGGTGCCGCTGCTCGTCGTTTGGTACGAGGTCTGGGGCGCCTACTGGAAGAGCTACGTCGGGGCGGCGCGGGCGCCGGTCTATCGCCTCTTCGAGCGCGTCGCGGCGCGCCTCGGGAGTCGCGTCGCCGCCACCAGCCTGCTGGGGCGCGACCGTCTGGCCCGCCTGCGGGCGTCGCCGCCGGCGCCTGCCGGCAATGCCGTCGCGCTCG
>JBGARM010000447.1:0-2797 GCA_044230215.1 Thermoanaerobaculia bacterium
GGCCGCGATCTACCGCGAATGTCCGATTGCGCCAGCCGGTCAGGCGCTGCTCGACGCCGCCTTCGAGCGCCTCGGACTCTCGGCGCGTGCCCTCCACCGCGTGCTCAAGGTCGCGCGCACGATCGCCGACCTCGCAGCCTCCGAGCGGATCGAACCGGCCCATCTCGCCGAGGCGATCCAATACCGCTCCCTCGACCGGAGGATGGGAAAGTAGGGCGGAGGCAAATGGTAAAAACCATTTTCTTGAATCGCGGGTTGACAGCAGCGGCTCAGCCGATACAATTCTCCGGACGCAAGCGCTCAGCGGTTGGTCGCCGATCCGGCTCCATTTCTTCGAGACGAGAAGGGCATGCACTCCAAACATTACACGCTGATCCTGGTACGCAACGAAGGTTCGCGCTTCCGCAAGTGGCGCATGAGTCAGTTTCAGGTCGTCGCGCTGTCGGCGGTCGTTGGTCTGCTGACTCTGGCCGCCTCCTACTCCATCTGGTCCGCCTTCTCTTCGCGCGTCAACCGCAGCGAGCTCGCCCGGCTGCAGGAAGAGAACGAAACCCTCCGCCTGACCAACCAGTCGTTCGAAAATCGCCTGGACGGCCTGCAGACCCGGCTCTCCGACTCCGAGGACCGCACCCGCAAGTTGGCTATCGTCGCCGGTCTCGAGAACCTCGGCGCGAGCTCCGAAGTGGGCGTCGGCGGCCCGCTGACGCCTGCGTCCGCGCGGGAACCCGGCCCGGAGGCCGAGCTCGCGTCGGTCGAGGGCCGTTCGGAGTATCTCAACCAGGCGCTGGCGCAGGTCGAGTCCCGGCTCTCCGACAACCTCCGTTTGATCTCCTCCACCCCGTCGATCGCTCCGGTCCGGGGTATCTACACCAGCACCTTCGGCTACCGCCGCGATCCGATCACCGGCCAGCGTGCTTACCACTCCGGCGTCGATATCTCGGCTCCGCCCGGCAAGCCGGTCAAGGCGAGCGCCGACGGCGTGGTGACGAAAACCGAGCAGTACGGCAACCTGGGTCGCGCGGTATTCATCGCCCACGGCTTCGGCGTGACGACCATCTACGGCCATCTCTCGCGCATCAATGTCACGCCGGGCCAGCGCGTCGATCGCGGCGCCATCGTCGGGTTGGTCGGCAATTCCGGCCGATCGACCGGCTACCACTTGCACTATGAAGTGCAGGTGAACGGCGAGCCGACGAATCCACTGGCCTACATTCTCGATCGCGCCGACGGCGCACTCTGAGCCCGGCGGGGGCCTTCCCCTTCCGACAGTCGTCCGGAGCCCTGCGGCGAACCGGCCAGCCGGCAGCGGAGCACACCCCGTGCTCTGCTAGAATTCCCTTTCGCCCTCGCGTTCCGCGACGGCGCCTCCTCCGGATGAAAATCACCGCATGCTGAACAAAGTCATCACGAAGGTTTTCGGCAACAAGCACGAGCGCGACGTCAAGCGCCTGCAGCCGCTGGTCGCCGCGATCAACGCTCTCGAGCCGGGAATCCGGGCGCTCTCCGACGACGAGCTGCGCGCCAAGACGGCGGAGTTCCGCCGCGACCTCGCGGCCGGCAAGACGCTCGACGACCTCCTCGTCCCCGCCTTCGCGGTGGTCCGGGAAGCGGCGCGCCGGGTCCTCGGCATGCGGCACTACGACGTCCAGCTCATCGGCGGCATGGTCCTGCACCAGGGCAAGATCGCCGAGATGCGGACCGGCGAGGGCAAGACTCTCGTCGCCACCCTGCCCAGCTATCTGAACGCCCTCGCCGGCAAAGGCGTCCACATCGTCACGGTGAACGACTATCTGGCGCGCCGCGACGCCGAGTGGATGGGCCGGATCCATCAGTTCCTCGGCCTCTCGGTCGGCATCGTCCAGCACGACATCCCGGACCAGAACCGCCGCGCGGCCTACCAGTGCGACATCACCTATTGCACCAACAACGAGCTCGGCTTCGACTATCTGCGCGACAACATGAAGTTCGACCTCGCCGCGATGGTGCAGCGCGGGCACTTCTTCGCCATCGTCGACGAGGTCGACTCGATCCTCATCGACGAAGCCCGGACGCCGCTCATCATCTCCGGCCCCTCGGAGGAGTCGGTCGATAAGTACTACCAGATCGACAAGATCATCCCCAAGCTCGAGCGCGGCGAAGAGATCGAGGACAAGGACGGCAACAAGAGCACCACCGGCGACTTCCTGGTCGATGAAAAGGCGCACACCGTGGCGCTCACCGACCAGGGTGTGGGGCGGGTCGAGAAGCTCCTGAACATCGACAACCTCTACGACATGGAGAATATGGACCTGATCCATGGCGTCAATCAGGGGCTGCGCGCGCACCACCTCTACCGGCGCGACGTCGAGTACCTGATCAAGGACGGCCAGGTCGTCATCGTCGACGAGTTCACCGGCCGCGTCCTCCCGGGGCGCCGTTGGTCCGATGGTCTCCACCAGGCGATCGAGGCCAAGGAAGGCGTCCCGATTCAGGAAGAGACGCGCACGATGGCGACGATCACCTTCCAGAACTTCTTCCGCATGTACTCGAAGCTCTCCGGCATGACCGGCACCGCGGTGACCGAGGCCTCCGAGTTCGAGCACATCTACAAGCTCGACGTGGTGGTGATCCCCACCAACCGCGACATGGTGCGCCAGGACCGGCCGGACCTCGTCTTCCGCTCGGCGCGCGAGAAGTGGGACGCCACCGTCGAGGAGATCGAGGACTGCCACAAGCGCGGCCAGCCGACCCTTGTCGGCACGCTGTCGATCGAGAAGAGCGAGATGCTCTCGGGGATGCTCAAGCGCAAGGGGATTCC
>JBGARM010000448.1:0-2774 GCA_044230215.1 Thermoanaerobaculia bacterium
CCGGGTGGCGTGCGCATCCGGATCGAGGATGAGGGCGCGGGACTCTCCGAGGAGGTGCAGACACGCCTCTTCGAGCCGCACGTCACCACCAAGCCGCACGGCTCCGGCATGGGGCTCTTTCTGGCTCACCGCCTGGTGAGTGGACGCTACGGCGGCGTGCTGCGCCTCGAGCCGCGCGCCCCCGCCGGCACCGGGACGCGCGTCACGCTCGAGGTCGGCGACCGTCTGCAGCCGGCGGAGACCGGTCGATGAACGACGAACGCCTGCTGGTCGTCGAGGACGAGGCCGACCAGCGGCGCCTGCTCGCCGGGCTCCTCGCCGCTGAGGGCTATGTCGTCGCCGAGGCCGATTCGCTCGCCGCGGCGACGCGCGAGCTCGGCCGCGCGCCGGTCGACCTGGTGATCTCCGACTGGCGCCTGCCGGACGGCGACGGCGGCGAGCTCCTCGCCCGGGTGCGCGCCCAGTATCCGGACGTCGGCTTCGTCATGGTCACCGCCTACGGCACCATCGCCCGCGCCGTCGAGGCGATCCGCGCCGGCGCCGACGACTACCTGGCGAAGCCGTTCGAGACCCAGGCGCTGCGCCTGGCGATCGACCGCACGCTCTCGCGGCGGCGGCTCGAGCGTGAGAACCGGCGGCTCGCGGCGGAGATCGGCGAGCGCGACCAGCTGGTCGATCTCATCGGCCGTTCGGCGGCGATGCACACGCTCTTCGCCCGCGTCCTGCGCCTCGCCGGCACCCAGGCGACGATTCTCCTCACCGGCGAGAGCGGCACCGGCAAGGAGCTCGCGGCGCGGGCGCTGCACCAGCTATCGACGCGCAGCGCCAAGCCGTTCGTGGCGGTCAACTGCGCGGCGATTCCCGAGGGGCTCCTCGAGTCCGAGTTCTTCGGCGTCGAACGCGGCGCCTACACCGGCGCCGACCGCGCCCGCGCCGGGCGCTTCGAGGCCGCCGACTCCGGCACGATCTTCCTCGACGAGATCGGCGAGCTGCCGCTCGCGCTGCAGCCGAAGCTCCTGCGGGCGCTGCAGGAGGGCAAGGTCACCCGCGTCGGCGCGACCGCCGAGATTCCGGTCGACGTGCGCGTCGTCGCGGCGACCAACCGCGACCTCGCGGCCGAGATCGCCGCCGGGCGCTTCCGCCAGGATCTCTACTACCGCCTGAACGTCGTGCCGCTCGCCCTACCACCGCTGCGCGAGCGCCGCGAGGACATCGCTCTCCTCGCCGAGCACTTCGCCGCCCGCGCCGCGCGGCGTCACGGCCTGCCGCAGGCGCGCCTCTCCGCCGCGGTGCGCAAGGCCCTGATCGAGTACGCCTGGCCGGGGAACGTGCGCGAGCTCGCCAATGTCGTCGAACGCCTGACGCTGCTCGCCGATGCCGGCGAGGTGAAGCTCGCGGATCTGCCCGCCGAGCTCTCGGGGAAGGCGCACGGCGAGGGCGGCTTCCGCCTGCCGGCGCAGGGTCTGTCGTGGGAGGCGCACGAACGCGAGGCGTTGCGCCAGGCGCTCGAGCTCGCGGGCGGCAACCGCGCCCGCGCTGCGCGCCTGCTCGACCTGCCGTACAAGGCGTTCCTCTACCGGCTGGAAAAGCACGGGCTCGCCGAACCCGAGCCGCAGAGCTGAGGCGAATCCCGAGCGCGGCAGCATCTTCCCCATTTGGGGAGGCGAAGCGAGCGAGAAGCGGCGTTTTCACCTGGCACCGTCCTTGCCTTTTGGGTTCCACGGACGCGGCACAAAGCCGCACAACTTTCTGAGGAGCGCACCCGATGCCCACTCGCAATCGCTGGACGGCTTTTTCCATTACTGGTCTTTTCCTGGCGGCCGCCGCGGGCCTCGCCTACGCGGCGGTGAGCGAGGAGGCTGTCGCGGGCTGGACGGCGACCGATACCGATGCCGATACCGCCGATAGCCCGCAAGTGCGTCACTCCCAGATCCGGCTCGTCCTCGACCACGATGGCGCCGCCGAGCAGCTCGAGCTCGCCGATCTGCACGAGATGGCGGTCGGCGAGAGCCGTACGCTCGCGACCGCGAGCGGCACGCCGGTCGTCGTCACCCGCGACGAGCAGGGCTTCGAAATCGACCTCGACGGCAAGAAGATTCGCCTCACCGACCACTTCGCCGCCGAGATGCCGGCGGGCCCCGGGGAGTTCCGCAAGCGGATCGTGGTGACCGACGGCGAAGAGGGCGCCGCGAACGTGATGATCCAGCGAAACAAGGTGGCCGTGGACGCCCATGGCGCGGCCGTGGCCGGCGGCTCCGATGCCGAGGAGGGCGGCCACGACGTCGTCATGCTGCGCCGCATGCCGGGGGACGGCGCCCATGCCTTTGCCTTCTCCACCGGCGACGGCGAGCTCGCGGCGATCCCGCTGCCGGTCGAAGCGACGATCGCGCGCCTCGAGGCCTCGGCGAAGTTCCAGGCGCTCGACGAGGCGACGCGCGCGACGGTTCTCGAGGCGCTGCGCGAGTCGGCCCCCAAGGCGGGCGCCCTCGTCGCCGGCGAACCGGGAAGCCGCACGATCGTGCTCGAGATGCAGGATGAGGACGAAGCCGCCGCGGCCCACTGAGCGCGCCGGGCTGCTGACCTCGGCGGCGGTCGCCGCCGCTTCCCGCGCCGCATTCGGCCCCGGTTCTCGAACCGGGCCGGGCGCGGCGCCTCACTTTGGTCAGTTCCGCGGCCCTGCCCGGCTGTCTATTCTCCCGAGAGGTGGCCGCGTTGCAGTCCTTCCCGCGGTCCGGGAGCCGAGCGATGCACGGGCGACGACGGGCAGGGGCGTT
>JBGARM010000449.1:0-2772 GCA_044230215.1 Thermoanaerobaculia bacterium
TCTTGGTGACGCCGAACGCCGCCTCCTCGAAGGCGATCTCGAGGTCGTAGCGCAGGTCGGCCCCGGGACTGGCCTGGCTCCTGCCACCGCGACCGCCGCCGGCGAACCCGAACAGGTCGCCGAGGATGTCGGAGAAGTCGGAGAAGGTCGAGGGATCGAAGCCGCCTTCGAACGACGGTGCCCCCTGGCGGCCGAAGCGGTCGTAGCGCTGCCGCTTCTCGGGATCCGAGAGCACGGCGTAGGCCTCCGCCGCCTGCTTGAACAGCTCCTCCGCCCCCTTGTCGCCCGGATTCTTGTCCGGGTGATGCAGCAGGGCGAGCTTGCGGTAGGCGGCCTTGATCTCCTTGTCGGAGGCGGTCCGTTCGACGCCGAGGATCTCGTAGTAGTCGCGCTGGGCGCGTTCAGCCGTCGCCATGCGTCAGCCCTTCGCTCCGGCGCCGCCGGCCTCGCCGACGCGGCTCATCATCAGCTCCGAGAGAGCGCGCGACGTCGAGTTGAGGTCGAAGAGCGCCGTCTCGAGGTCGGCGCGAACGTCGCTGGTGAGCGCCATGCGGGCCCGCAGCAGCGTCTCGGAGCTGCGCTTGCGGTCCTTCTCCGGCAGGCCTTCGCTGAACTGGGAGAGCACCTTCTCGTTGGTGTAGATGAGCCCCTCGATCCGGTTCTTGAGCCGGCGCAGCTCGCGCTTCTGGGCGTCCGCCTGCGCGAACTGGTCGGCTTCGGTCACCAGCCGGTCGATCTCGTCCTTCGACAGACCGCCGGCCGGGTTGATCTGGATGGTCTGCGACTGGTTGGTCGCCACGTCGCGCGCCGACACGCTGACGATGCCGTTCGAGTCGATGGCGAACGTGACTTCGATCTGCGGCACGCCGCGCGGCGCCGGCGGGATACCGACCAGCTCGAAGCGGCCGAGCGACCGGTTCTCGTTGGCGATCTCGCGTTCGCCCTGCAGGACGTGGACCTCGACGGTGTCCTGGTTGTCGACGACGGTGGTGAAGATCTGCGCGTTCTTGGTCGGGATCGTGGCGTTGCGCTCGATCAGGCGGACGAACAGGCCGCCGTGCGTCTCGATGCCGAGCGAGAGCGGCGTGACGTCGAGGAGAACCAGATCCTTGATGTCGCCACGGATGATGCCGCCCTGGATCGCCGCGCCGATGGCCACCACCTCGTCGGGATTGATGTCCCGGTTCGGCGGGCGGCGGAAGATCCGCTCGACGGTCTGCGCGACGAGCGGCGTGCGCGTCTGCCCGCCCACCAGCAGGACCTCGTCGATCTCCTCGGCAGCGAGCCCGGCCTGCTCGATGGCGTCGCGGCAGGGTCCTTCGGTGCGCGCCACCAACTCGGCGACGAGGCCCTCGAAAGCGGAGCGCGTCAGGACCCGCGACAGATGCCGCGGACCGTTCTCGTCGGCGGAGATGAAAGGCAGGTTGATCGTCGCCTCCTCCACCGTCGAGAGCTCGCACTTGGCGCGCTCGGCGGCCTCCTTGAGCCGCTGCAGGGCCATGCGATCGCCGCGCAGGTCGATGCCCGTCTCGCCGCGGAACTCGTGGATCAGCCAGTCGATGAGCACGCGGTCGAAGTCGTCGCCGCCGAGGAAGGTGTCACCGGCGGTGGCGATGACCTCGAAGACGTCGTCGTCGATGCGCAGGATCGAGACGTCGAAGGTGCCGCCGCCCAGGTCGTAGACGGCGATCTTGCCCTTCTTGTCCTTGCTCAGACCGTAGGCGAGCGCCGCCGCGGTCGGCTCGTTGAGGATGCGCAGCACCTCGAGGCCGGCGATGCGGCCGGCGTCCTTCGTCGCCTGACGCTGCGAATCGTCGAAATAGGCCGGAACGGTGATGATCGCCTCGCGCACCGGCTCGCCCAGCGCCTCCTCGGCGAACGCTTTGAGCTCGCGCAGGACGAAGGCGGAGATCTCCTCCGGGCTGTGCTGCCGGTCGCGGATCTGGATCTTGACGTCGCCGTTGGCCGCCTCCACCAGGGCGTAGGGCAGCAGGTCGCGCGCGCGCTGGACGTTGGCGTCGCTGTACTTGCGACCGATCAGGCGCTTGACCGCGAAGACCGTCTGCTGCGGGTTGGTGATCGCCTGCCGCTTGGCGATCTGCCCGACCAGCCGGTCGCCGTCCGGCGTGAAGGCGACGATCGACGGCGTCGTGCGGCTGCCGTCGCGATTCGCCAGCACCCGAGGAGAAAAGGCCTCGACCACCGCGACGCAGCTGTTCGTGGTGCCGAGATCGATGCCGATGATCTTCCCCACGTTTTCCCCTTTTCTCTGACGAACGCGCTACTTCGACGAATCCGGCGTGGATGCGCCGTCCGTCGTCTCTCTCGGCACGGCGACCTTGACCAGCGACGGCCGCAGGAGCCGGTCGTTCAGGCGATAGCCGCGCTGCAGCTCGACCTCCACCGTGGGCACCACGACGCTGTCGGACTCCTCCTGGAACACCGCCTCGTGGACGGCCGGGTCGAAGCGCTCCCCCAGCGCCGCAATCGGCAGCAGGCCGTAGCGCTTCAGCAGTTCCTGGAACTGCCGGACGATCATCTCGACGCCCTTGCGGAGGTCGCTGCCGTCTCCCGGGCCGCCCTGCGGGCCCTGGACGGAGAGCGCGCGCTCGAGGTTGTCCACCACCGGCAGGAGCTCGCGCAGCATGTCGGCCAAGGCATAGCGCTCGATCTCGGCGCGCTCGCGCTCGGTGCGCTTGCGGTAGTTGTCGAAGTCGGCCCGCAAGCGCAGCATCCGTTCGCGCTCGGCGGCGAGCTGCGACTCGAGCCGGC
>JBGARM010000044.1:0-13246 GCA_044230215.1 Thermoanaerobaculia bacterium
GAGCTCGCCGCGGCGCTCGGCCGCAACGAGCGCACCGTGCGCCGCGACTGGCAGCGGGCGCGGGCCTTCCTGCTGCGCGAGCTCGCCGGCGCTGCCGCCGGCGGCTAGGCGCGCCGGATCAGGGCACGGTCACCGACCAGTTCGAGGTCGTGCCGTTGGCGAAGCCGTCGGAGAAGACGGTGTTGTCGCCCTTGAGGGTGACCGGCAGCCCGCCCCAGTTGGTGACGTTCACGGTCGTCGGCGTCGCCGCGTAGCTGCCGGCGGTGGGCAGCAGGTAGTAGCCCGGAAACATGCAGTGCGGCGAATCGCAGACGCCGGAGAGCGGGTTGAAGGGGAAGCCGTAGGTGAAGCCGCCGGTCGCGGCGACGAAGCCGAAGGAGGCGATCAGCACCTCGTTCGTCTGGATCGTCGGGCCGTTGGTCGCAACGGTGGGCGCCGCGCTGTTGCCGGAGGCGCCGTTCATGCGATCGACCGAGCTCGGCGCGACCAGGCCGCTCCAGTTCGACAGGATCGCGCAGCTCTTCTGGCCGGTGCCCCCGGAAAAGGAGAGCGTCACCGTGTCGCCGGCGAAGTGGTTCTTGCCCGGGGCGATCCGCGACTCGTAAATGAACAGGCGTTCGCCGTTGGACGCGGTGTAGGTGTGAGCCAGCACCCAGGTGTTGGCGCGGCTGTCCTGCACCGGCGTGCCGGTCGCCGCGGCCCCCCCGCTGACCATGCCGATGACCAGCAGTGTGCTGCCCACCGTCGTGCCGTTGGTCATGGTGAGGATGTGCGTGCCGCCGGCGGTCAGCGTGAAGCAGTCGCCGCCGCGGTCGCCCAGGTAGTTGATCGCCGCCAGCGGGCCGCCGCAGAAGACCGTCAGGAGCAGCCAGGACAGGAGTATCGGCAGAGATGCGCGTCGGACATTTGGCATGTTCCCCCCTGATGGGTGGCGCCCTCGCGACCGTCGAATCCGCCACCCGCCGGATCAGCAGCGTCTGCGATCGTAGTGCATTCCGCATCCGAAGATACGTCGGCCGAGCGTCAGGGTTTCCGGCAGGCGCCGCTTGCCCGCCGCGCAGGGAGGACGGGCCTCGCGCGGCGCCGACGGAGGCGAGCCCTCTGCCGCGGGGGAGTGATATTCTCGTATTTCAGCCAGACTTGGGATTCGGGGGCGGCTGTGGCCTTCGAAGGCAGGACCAACCTGATCCATGATGGAGGGATGATGCGAAAAATTCTCTGGATGTCTGCGATGGTTCTGCTCGCTGCGAACTCCGCCTGGGGCCTGGACTCGGCCAACGACGTTGGGATCGCCGTGCAACCCGGCAGCCCGATGGGCCCGGGCACCCCGTTCGTCGAGGGCGCCACCTGCCCGCCGGCGGGACAGGTCGACGCGGCCTTCACCGGCGCCAACACCCAGCTGGGCCGGATCTTCCGCGACGCCGTCGCCAGCACCTGCCCGAGCAAAGCCTACCCCGGCATCTTCAACGCCACCACGACCTACAACTACGAGACCTTCACCTACACCAACACCAGCGGCGCCACAGCCTGCGTGACGGTCAACTTCAACCCGGACACCTCGGGCGCCACGCCGTGCACCACCAATGCGCACGCCAGCGCCTACCTGAACTCGTACGATCCGAACAATCAGGCGACCAACTACGTCGGCGACGTGGGGTCGAGCCTCACCCAGCCGTTCTCTTTCGACGTCCCGGCCGCCACCGACATGGTGCTGGTCGTCACCAACACCAGCGCGCAGGCGACCTGCACCTTCGGCTTCCAGATCGTCAACTTGCCCTGCGCGACGACGGTCGAGGCCGAGCTCGCACTCACGAAGACGGTCGCCCCGACTTCGGTCACTCCGGGCGGCAACGCCGTGTTCACCCTCACCGTGACCAACAACGGGCCCGGCGCCGCCGCCAATACCGTGGTGACGGACAACCTCCCCGCCGGCCTCTCTTACGTCAGCAACGACTGCGGCGCCGGCTTCGCCGCCCCGACCCTCACCTGGAACGCCGGCAATCTGGCCGCGGCGGCCTCCGCTACCTGCCACGTCACGGTGACGGTGGACCAGGCCGGAAGCTTCACCAACGGCGCGCTCGCGACCTCCGACGGCACGGACGCGATCCCCGCCAACAACAGCGCCGCGGCGACGGTCACCGGCCAGGTCAACATCGTCGAAGTGCCGACGCTTTCGGCCGCCGGCCTGGCGTTGATGCTCGTCGGCCTCGGCCTCGCGGCGTTCTGGATCCTGCGCCGCAACTAGTCGGGTCCGCCTCACGATGGAAGGCCAGCCTGCGCGCTCCGGCGCGAGGCTGGCCTTTTTCTTGTTCCGCAGAAAGCGGCTCGAGGCTGGTGGAGACTAGTCGCGGCGCGGCGAATGCAGCAGCGTCAGGACGGCCGCGAGCTCCGGCGTCATGGCGACCTCGCCCTGCTCGTCGACGACGATCGCCCCGGCACCCAGACGCGCGGCGACTGCCAGGCCGCGCTCCCGCCCGAGCACCATGACGGCGGTCGACAGAGCGTCGGCGAGCGTCGGATCGGCGGCGAGGACGGTCGCGCTGCGCAGCCCCCTGGCGGGCCAGCCGGTCTGTGGATCGAGGATGTGGTGATAGCGCACGCCATCGACGACGAAAAAGCTCTCGTTGTCCGCCGAAGTCGAGAGTGAGCCGCCGGCGAGCGGCAGGGTGGCGAAGATCTCGTCGCGTTCGCCGCGCGGATCGCGCACGCCGACCTGCCAGGGCCGCCCACCCCGTGTGCCGCGGGCGTAGACCTGACCGCCGGAGACGAGGAGGAAATCTGCGAAGCCGCGCTCGCCGAGGAGCGCTGCCGCTCGTCCGAGGGCGTAGCCCTTGGCGATGCCACCGAGCCCGATCTTCATGCCGGTCTCGGGTAGATAGACGGTCCGCGCCGCGGGATCGAGGACGACCCGGCGATAGTCGACGAGGGCCCGGCGCGCCGCGATCGCCGCCTGGTCCGGCACGATGGGCCGCGCGGCGCGGAAATCCCACAGCCCCCAGAGCGCCGCCCAGGAGACGTCGAAGGCGCCCTCGGTTTCGCGGCCGATCTCGACGGCGCGTGAGACGAGACCGAAAAGCTCGTCGGGCACGGCCACCGGCGCAACTCCGGCGGCGCGGTTGACCGCCGAGAGCGGCGAGCCGTCCTTCCATTCGGAGAGCTCGAGGTCGAGCCGGCGGAAGAGGGCGAAGCAGTCCGCGGCCGCGGCGGCGGCCCCCGTGGGATCGCCCCGCTCGGGCAGCGTCACCTGCCAGGTCGTCGACATCGCCTCGCCGTCGAAGGTGGCGAAGCGCGGCGTCCGGGACGCCCGCACCCACTGCAGCGCCAGCAACCCGCCGACGACCAGCAGGGAGACGAGCGCGAGCCGTCCGCGCGGCCCCGAGCCGGCGCCGGGACTATTCATCGCACGATTTGTCGCAACCGTTGCAGGTACCGCCGCAGTCGCGCTTCACGCCCGGATTCGCCGGATCGGCGCGGATCGCCAGACGCTGGACGAGCGCCCACACCGCGGCGGCGGCGGCGAGCCCCAGGATCGCCCAGAGGTCGCGCATCACGAGCCCCCGAAGAGACCGGCGAAGCCCATGAAGGCGAGCGACAGGATGCCGGCGATGAGAAAGCTCATCGCCGTGCCGCGCAGCAGGCGCGGCACGTTCGAGAGCTCGGCCTCCTCGCGGATTCCGGCCATGAGAACCAGCGCGAGCATCAGGCCGAGGCCGGAGGCGACGGCGAAGACCAGGCCCTCGATCAACCCGTAGCCGCGGCTGGTCTGGAACAACGCCAGCGCCAGGATCGCGCAGTTGGTGGTGATCAGCGGCAGGTAGATGCCGAGCGCGCGGAAGAGCGCCGGCAGGGTCTTCTTGATCACCATCTCGACGAACTGCACGGTCGAGGCGATGACCAGGATGTAGGCGATCAACGCGAGGTAGGGCGCGTGCACCAGAACGTAGGTGTTCAGCGCCCAGGTGGCGAGCGAGGTGATGATCAGCACGAAAGTGTTGGCAACGCCGAGGCGGAAGGCGGTCTGCAGCCGTCCGGAAACACCGAAGAACGGGCAGAGGCCGAGGAAGTAGCTCAGCGTGAAGTTGTTGATCAGCAGGGCGCTGAAGAAGATCGTCAGCAGCTTGGCGCTCATCGCGGCTCCCCTCCGATGCCCTGCGACCGCCGCTGTGCGGCCCGGCTGCGCACCTCAGCGAGCTTGGCCAGGCCGAGCAGCAGGACGCCCAGCACCAGGAAGCCGCCCGGCGGCAGGATCATCACGACCCAGGGCTCGAAGTGCGGGCCGAAGACCGGATGTCCGAGATAGGTACCGTTGCCGAGAACCTCGCGCACCGAGCCGATGAGGACGAGGGCGAGGGTGAAGCCGACGCCCATTCCGATCGCGTCGGCGATCGACAGCAGGACGGTGTTCTTCGAGGCGAAGGCTTCGGCGCGTCCCAGGATGATGCAGTTGACCACGATGAGGGCGATGAAAGCGGCCATCTCGTGATGGGCCGCCGGCAACAGCGCCTGCAAGGTGAAATCGGCCACCGTCACGAAGGTCGCGATCACCACGACGTAGGTCGAGATGCGCACCTGCCCGGGGATCGCCTTGCGCAGCGCCGAGATCATCATCGACGACATCACCAGAACGAACGTCGTCGCGATCCCCATGACGATGCCGTTCATCACCGAGTTGGTGATGGCGAGCGGCGGGCACATTCCGAGCACCTGCACGAAGGTCGGGTTCTCGCGGAAGATCCCCTTGGTGAGCTCGGGGACGAAGCGGGTCTTCTCGGCGCTCATGGTTTCTCCCCGGCCCGGCCCCCGGGTATGGGCCCGCCGCGTTCGAGGTCCGGCGGAACGGCTGCCGGGTTGGCCGTTCCTTGACCGCTGCCGGCAGTGGGCGGCAGCGCGGCCAACGCCGCGATGCGCGGAAGCCAGATGGCGTTCGTCTGATTGAGGATCTTGACCACGGCGCGCGACGAAATGGTCGCACCGGTGATGGCGTCGACCTGGTTGGCCGCCTCCCCGTGCCCCTTGATGAGCTCGATCAGCGGCGCGACGACCAGGTCGCGGAATTCACCGGCAAACTTCGGATCCTTGTAGATCTTGTCGCCGAGGCCAGGGGTCTCACGACTCTCGAGCACCTTCATGCCGAGCACACGCGCGGCCGAAGGATCGACACCGTAGATCAGCTTGATGGTGTCCTGAAAACCTGGACCGCTGCCGGGGACGGCGTAGCCGATCAGTTTGTATTCTGCGGAGTAGCCGGCGAAGATCGATTCGTCGAGCGCGCCTTGGCCGGCGGCTCCGGCGGCGAGTGCCGTCCCGTTCCAGGTGAGGCGTTCGAGACGCACGGTGCCCGGCAGCACCTCGAAGACCGCGCGCTCGAGAGCGGCGCGCTGGTTGGCCTGGATGCGCGGCAGCGTGGCGCGGTAGGCGATGACGATCGACAGTCCCGAGAAGAGGCCGGCGATGGTGAGCGTCGCCACCAGGCGCAGCACCTCGCCGCGCGACGAACCGCCGCCGGCGCTCATCGCGTCTCCTTCAGGGCGCGCGAGCCGAAACGCCGTGGCTGCAACGCGCGATCGATCAGCGGGCTCGCCGAATTCATCAGCAGGATGGCGTACATGACCCCCTCGGGCAGTCCGCCCCAGAAGCGGATGAGCACCACGAGGACGCCGGCGCCGGCGGCGAAGATCCAGGCCCCGAGCGGCGAGACCGGCGAAGTCACCGGATCGCTGGCCATGAAGACCGCCCCGAGCAGCAGACCGCCGGAGAGCAGGGTGAACAGGGCGCCCGGATACTTCTCCGGGTGCACCTGGTGAATGATCTCGGCCAGCACCGCCGCTGCCCCGAGCATGCCTGCCGGCAGCCGCCAATCGAACGCCCGGCGAAAGAGCAGGTAGACGCCGCCGAGCAGAATCGCCGCGGCGCTGGTCTCGCCGATCGAGCCCGAGATGTTGCCCCAGAAGAGGTCGGCGAGCGGCGTCGGCAGGGCGAGGAACTTCATCTGCCCGAGCGGCGTCGCCGCGGTCACCGCGTCGGCGGGCCCGTGCAGGAAGGGCAAAGCGAGATTGCCGCTATAGAGCGCCAGGAGGCCCTGCGGCGGCACCCACGTCGTGAGCGCGATCGGGAAGGCGGCCTGCAGGAAGGCGCGTCCGACGAGCGCCGGGTTGAACAGATTGTTCCCCAAGCCGCCCCAGGCGACCTTCCCCAGGGCGATGGCGACGAAGCCGCAGAGCGCCGCCATCCAGAGCGGCAACGACGGCGGCAGGATCAGTCCGACCAGCACGCCGGTGACGACAGCCGAGAGATCGCCGAGTTGGGCGCGGCCAGCGAGCGCCCACTCCGTCGCCACGCAGGCAGCGGTCGCCGCGAGCACCACGAGCAGCGCCGAGAGACCGAAGAACCAGAGGCCGGCCGCGAAGGCTGGCGCGAGCGCGATGAGCACGTCGCCCATGATGCGCGGCGTCGTGACCTGCGGATGCAGGAAGGGCGCCGGGTGGACGACGAGGCGCGGATCGCCGACGCCGCTCACTTCTTGCTCTCCGCAGTAGTCGGCGGTGCCGCCGCCGCAGCCGCGCGTTCCCGCAGGGCGCCCTTGGCGACCCGGATCAGCTGCACGATCGGGATTCCCGACGGACAGGCGAAGCTGCAGGAGCCGCACTCGACGCAGTCGGTGGCGTGATACCCCACCATCTCCTCGAAGCGCCCGGCGCGCGCCAGCCGCCCGAGTCGCGACGGATTGAGGAATTGCGGACAGGCCTCGACGCAGCGGCCGCACTTGATGCAGGTGTACTCGGCCGGCAGGCGGGCCTCGGCATCGGTGAAGGCTAGCAGCCCCGAGGTTCCCTTGACGATCGGTACGTCGAGGCTGGCGAGCGGCGTGCCCATCATCGGACCGCCGAGAATGACCTCGCGCGTCGCCTCGTCGAGACCGCCGCAGTGCTCGAGCACCGCCCGCACCGGCGTTCCGAGCGGCACCAGGAGGTTCGCCGGCCGGCGGACGCCCGGTCCCGCGACGGTCACCAGACGCTCGACCAGCGGCTGGCGGCGATCGAACCAGTCGGCGATCGCCGCCATGGTCGCGACGTTGTTGACTACGATACCCAGGTCCAGGGGGAGCTTGCCGGACGGCACCTCTTCGCCCCAGACGGCGCGGATGAGCATCTTCTCGGCGCCCTGCGGATACTTGACCGCGAGGCCGACGACCCGCATCGCGGCGCGACCGGCGACCGCGAGCTCGAGTACGGCAATGGCATCGGGCTTGTTCTCCTCGACGCCGAACACCACCTCCCTGGCGCCCAAATGATGCGCGGCGATCTCCGCCCCGCGCACCACGTCGGCGGTACGCTCGAGCATCAGGCGATGATCGGAGGTCAGGAACGGTTCGCACTCGCAGCCGTTCACCAACAGGCGTTCGATCGTCTTGCCTTCGGGTACCCGGTACTTGACGTGGGTCGGGAAGGCGGCGCCGCCCAGACCGACGAGGCCGGCCATCTGCAGCTCGCTGACGAAGCTCTCGTGCGACAAGCCGAACGGATCGAGGGGAACGCCTGCCCTTAGCCTTTGCGGCGAATAGGGGTCGGCGAGGATCTCGATCGCCGGCACGAGCTTGCCGGACGGATGCGGCCGCGGGGCGATCGCCACGACCCGGCCGTCGACCGACGCGTGCAGGGCGGTCGAGATGAAACCGACCGGGTCGGCGATCCGCTGTCCGCGCGTCACCCGTTCCCCGACTTGAACCAGCGGCCGCGACGGCCCCCCGGCGTGCTGCGAGAGCGGCTGCACGTAGCGTTCGACGAACGGCATGCGCTCGCTGGCGAGTCCGACCGTCGACTCCTTGTGCTCCTCCGGATGGATGCCGTGGCGAAAGGTGTGCCCGAGACTCATGCCGCCCCCGGCGTGCTCGAGGCGTCCAACCGGTTGCCCGCACCGCGCGCCGCGAGCTCGATCAAGCGGACGCGCACGCGCTCGGCGAGGCGCACCCGCAGCTCGCCTTCGAGCTTCGCAAGCTCCTCGCGATGGCGCTCCTCCACCGCGGCGAGCTCGGCCTCGTAGTCGGCGGCGCGCGCCGCGCGGACGGCAAATGGATCGACCCGGAGGGCGATGGAGTTGGAGGGGACTGCCGCAATGCGACAGCCCAGGGGGAACTCACGGGCCTCCACCGCCCTCCGGGTACGATCCAAAACGGATTCAGAACTCTCGACCGCCGCCTCACCAGCTGGCGCCAGGATGCGCACCACGGCGCCTCCGGACCCGGCGGCGAACGCCGTCATCGCCGCAGCGAGCGGCGCGCTGCCGGCATCTCCGGCGACCCCGGAGACCCCGGCGACCCCGGCGATTGCCGCGTGGGCGACGATCCCCTCCTCGGCCGCCGCCGCGACTGCCCACCAGGGCGAGCGCGGGCCGCCGGAGAGTGCCGGAGCGAGCGTGAAGACGGCGACCGGCAACGGCGCGGCAAGCAGCGCGAACGCTTCACCGATCTCGGCTTCGCCCGCCTCTTCGTCGATCACCACCACGAGCGGCGAGGCGACCGTCCGCTCGGCGTCGTCGAGATCGGACCAGGCGAGACTCGCCAGGCGCTCGGGGGCATGGACCGCCTCCTGCGGCCGCTCGAGCTCGAGACGGGCGAGCCGCAGAACGCGCGCCGCGGCGACCGCGCGCTCCGCTTCGGCGAGGGCGAGACCGCGCGCCAGCGCCAGCGGCGCCGCGACGGCGACGGTCGCCGGCACACCGAACGGATTGTCGGGGAAGCGCCGGGCCCAGGCGAGCGCTGCTCCCGGACCGACGACGACCGAAAAGAGCGGGCTCGCCTCCGCGGCGTCCTCGCCCAGCCGAGCGGTGAGATCGGCGACGGCGCGCGCCGCTTCGACCAGTCGGCCGAGCCGGGCGACGTTGACCCGCTCGCCTTCGACCGCTCCGGCCAGGCGGACCGCGAGCTCACCGAAGTCCACCGAGCCGCTGCCAGCCGACTCGAGGCCGCGCGCCAGGGCGGAGAGATCGCCATCGGGAAGCGCCTTCCCCAGCGTGGCGTGAATGGCCTCGGCGAGCCGGTCGGAGAGGGCGGTCAACTCGGCGCGACGCGCGGCCCGGCGCGGCGCCAGAGCGCGCGCCAGCAGAGCGAAGGCCTGGCGCACCGCCAATCGCGGTGCGGAGCCGGGCGCGGCGCTGTCGAAGCCGGCGAGTGGCGCGACACCTTCCGGGGTCAGCAATGCGGCAGCGAGCGGACCGAGTCGCGCGGCGCCGGCGACGCGCTCGACGGCCGAGCTCTCGCTGGCCGGCAGCAGGCGCATCGCGGTGCCGACCGCGCGTTCCGCGGCGACCTCCGCAGGGCCCGAAGCCCGCCGTGCGACGAGAGCGCCGGGAGCGCACTCGGCGACGCAGATGCCGCAACCGGTGCAGCGGTCGGGGTCGACCCCGAGCGCGAGCAGCGCGGCCTCGGGCAGGGCGCCACCGTTGGGGGAGAGGAAGAGGTCCGGCGTTGCCGCGACCTGAAGCGCCCCGACCTCGGAAGCAACCCGACCGAGCGCCGCATTCGCTTCGGCCAGACGGTCCGGCGTCAGGCCGGAGCTCGCGAGGACCACTCCGCCGGCGCTCTTCATCCAGTCGCCGAACTGCCCACCGATCTTGTCCGTGGCCTCGAACGCCAGGCGTTCGGCGAGCCTGGGCACGAAGCGGCGCAGCGCCTCGGCAGAGCCGGAGCGGCCGGCAGCCGCGAGCCCCGCCGTCAGGAGGCGCTCGATCGGCTGGGCGTTCACCGCAATCGCACCATGCGGGCAGAGCGTCCAGCAGGCGGCGCAACCCGTGCAGAGATCCGCCAGGAACTCCGGCCGGCCGCCGAAAGCCGCCGCCCCGACCGGCGACACACCGGCGGGCAACGCGCCGACCGCGAGCGTGGCATCGGCGACCAGCTGATCCGCCGCGCCTTCGCCGATCGGCAGACCGATCTGATCCCAGAAGCGCGCCGGATCGCCCAGCGCCCCGGCATCGGGGCCTCGTCCGGAGAGCTGCGGCGGCAACGGTGGCGTCCATTCCCTCGCCTGCACCGGCCGGAACGGCTGCAACGTCTCCTCCGAGGCGGCGAAACCGGCCAGCAGCTCGTCGAGGTCGCTCGCGCAATCCTTGCCGGCGGCGCGCAGCTCGCGCTCCTTGAGCTCGAGGCCGGAGTGGCGCGCGACCGTCGCGGCGAGTGCACCGAGGAGTCGGGCGCGCGCGGCGCCCGCAGGAGCCGCGACGAACTGCAGCAGGAGATCCGAGGCCGGCGGCTCGCCGGGATCGGCGAACGGCGCCGATGCCCAGATCAGCCAGTCGCGCACCGGCAGACCGGCCGCCCCCGGAGCGATGTCCAGCCGCGAATGCAGGTGGCCGCCCAGCGCCGCGCCCAGGAAGCGGGCCGCGTCGCGCATCAGCGAGCTATCGCCCTGCAGGCGGTCGAAGACGAGCGTCACTCCCCCCTTGGGGCGCAGGTCGATCGCGCTGCTGGCGCTCGCTGTCAGGTCGTCCCAACCGGTGACCTCCCGGCGGTGCCGGTCGTGGAGTGCGCGGCGCTTGGGATAGGCCTCGCTCGCGGTCGCCGCGAGTCCGAGGACGACCAGCGGCCGAAAGCGCTCGACCAGCACACGACAACCGGCGACAAGGTCGCCGGCGAAGAGCGGCGCCGCTTCACCGACCAGTCCGAGCGTCGCCACCTGCGCTGGCTGCGCAGCGTGCGCGAGCGCCCGGCCCACCGCCTCGGCCAGGGCACCGTGCTCCCCAGCGCCATCGAGCCGTTCGATGACCGCGATCTTCCGGCAGCCGTCGCCAAGCGCCACCAGCTCGCTCTCCGGCATCGGGGCGAACCGGCGCAGCGCGAGGACACCGAGGCGCGGGCCCGAGCGTCCGAGCTCGGCACAGAGCGCCCCGGCCGTCGCGGCGGCGCCGCCGCAGGCGATGATGCCGAGCTCGACCTTGTTCAGGCGCTGCCCGGAGATCGCCGGCAGAGGGCGCCCCGTGGCGGCGGCAACCGCGGACAGCGCGACGTCGAGTCGGCGGGCGAGATCGCGGGTGAAGAACAGCTGCTCGCCGGCGAAGGCAGCCCTCACCCCGGCGGCGCCCATCTCGCCGCCCAGCCGTAGCGCGCGGGCAGCGTCGTGCCACCGCGGGATGCGCCGCCGATGCTCGCCGAAGAGCTCGTTCTCGGCGCTGCCCGAGGTGTGCACGCTGTCCGCCGGGTGGCCGAGGAGGCGCACGACCAGAGCGCTCTCGGGCACCGCGCACTCTGCGGCGGCGTGAGCGATCGTCTGACGGTCGAGAGCGACGACGACCGGCGTGAGCGCCGACTCGGCGGCGAGCCCGGCGGCGAGGGCATGATCCACTGCTTCGCCGACCGTTCCCGGCAGCAGCACCGCCATGCCGGCGGCGGCCGCGACTCGCGCTCCGGCGAGCGTTCCGGAGGCCACGCAGAGCACGAAGGGCGCGCGGCGGCGCACCGCTTCGCGTGCCAGGGCGGCGCCCTCGGCGAGCTCGTGGTCGGCGAGGAAGAGCATCACGCGTTCGCCGCCCAGGGCGAGACCCAGGGCCGTTGCGAGGCCGCCCGCCAGGGCTCCGGCCAGAGCCGGGTCTGCAGCCAGAGCCTCGCCCACCACCAGCCGCGCGCCACTGCGCTCTGCCAGGGCAGCGACGGCCGCCAACCCCGTACCGACGAAGGGACTACCAGGCTCGACCGGCTGGCGCGAAGCGCCACCGGAGAAGAGACGCCCGACGAGCGAACCGAGCGGAGTCGAATCAGACATGCACCCTCCTTGCAGCAACTTCGTCTTCCTGGAACTGCTCGCCTTCGACCCAGCGAATGGCGCCCGTCGGGCAGCGGAATGTGGCTTCGGGCGCCGCCGGCCCGCCGGCCGAGAAATCGACCACCGGGAGGTTCCCCACCATGCGCACCAGCCCCGGAGCAGCGTCGGCGGCGCAGCGACCGCAGGCGTCGCAAGCGGCGGTGCAGATCTGCCGCGCGGCCTCGGCGGCGAGCGGGGCGCTGCACTGCACGATGAGACGGTGCGCCAGCGGCTCGAGGTCGATGAGATTGCGCGGACAGGCGGTGACGCAGTCGCCGCAGGCGGTGCACTTGTCGACATTGACGACCGGCAGGCGCCAGGCGTTCATGTGCATGGCGTCGAAGGTGCAGGCACGCACGCAGTCGGCGAGACCGAGGCAACCCCAGGAGCATTCGAGGCCGCCGCCGCCGACCAGATGGGCAGCGCGGCAGGTCGCCTCCCCCTCGTAGCTCGCCAGCATCCGCGCCCGGCCGAGACCGCCGCCGCAATGAACGCGCGCCACCCGCTTCTCGGCCTCGCCGACGCCGACACCGAGGAAATCGGCGATCGCCTCGAGCCCGCTGGGCGAGGAGACCGTGCACCGCGACGGCGCGAGGGCGCCGACGACGATCTGCTCCGCCAGGGCCCGGCAGCCGGCCTGACCGCAGGCGCCGCAGTTCGAGCCCGGCAAGAGGTGCTCGACCGCGTCGATACGCGGGTCTTCGACGACCTTGAAGAAGCGGTCGGCGAGAGCGAGGATCCCGCCGAAGAGAAGCCCGAGTCCGCCGAGGACCGCGACCGCGCTGAGCATTCCCTCGAACATGGCGGCTCAGGCGAAAGCCCGCGCGCGTTCGCGCAGGCTCTCGAGGTCGGACTCCGCGGGATTCCACGGCGTGCCGGGGTGGATGATCTTGGCCGTGCACGACTCGGCGGCGACCACGAGGTCGCGGAAGGTGCCGCCGCGCGGGTTCTTGATGAACGCCTGTTTGTCGGCGTTGTAGGCGAAGATCCCCGGCGACTTGCGGATGCACTCGTCGCACGAAGTGCACAGCGCCGTGTCGATCCAGGCCTCTTCGGCGGCGCCGGCAGCCACTGGCGCCGCCGCGACCGCTGCCGCGCTCCCAGTGGTGGAGGAAGAACATCGCGGTCGTGATCCACATCACGCTGGTCACGATCGGATAGGCGGCGAAGAACAGCAGCGCCACGTCGTAGGGCAGCGTGTACTGCAGCTCGACGATCGCCGTCGCGAGCCACTCCGGGGCCAGGCCGCCGATCACGATCGGCCCACCGTGGGCGCGGCCGGCGCCGCCCGGGCCCAGGCGCTGGGCGACCGGGCCGTCAAGCTGATCGTGCCGTTCGCCGCCGGCGGCGCGAACGACCTGATCGCCCGGGCGCTGCAGAAGCCGCTCGGCGACCTGCTCGGCACCTCGGTCGTCGTCGTGAACATGCCGGGAGGCTCGACCAACATCGCCGTC
>JBGARM010000450.1:0-2768 GCA_044230215.1 Thermoanaerobaculia bacterium
CGGCCTCTTGCGACCTGAGGGTCCTCGAGCTCCCGTCCGCCACCGCAGGTCCTACTTTACCTGCAATCCTGTGCTCCGCACCCCGGCGGCGGCGGGGGCCCGCGCGCCGCCCCCCGGGGGGGGCCGCGCGCGGGGCGCCGCGCCGCCGCCGGGGCGCGCGTCCTCCTCTGGCCGACGGTGGCGATCGCGCCGCCCGCCGATCCACGGCCGCTCGCGCACGCACTCGCGGCGCTCGAGTCTTTCGGCTTGCTGGCGCTCACCAGCGTCCCCGCCGTCGCGGCGGTGGCGGCGCACCGCGCCACTCTGCCGCCGGCGCTTCGTGTCGCGGTCGTCGGCGCGTCCACTGCCGCCGCCGTCCGCGCCCTCGGCTGGCGCGTCGATCGGCAACCGGACGAGTTCCACACCGCCGGGGTGGTGGCACGCTTCGCCGGCGACGAGCAGGGCGTCGCCGGACGGCGCGTCCTCTTCCCGGCGAGCGATCGCGCCGCGACAGCGCTGCCGGACGGGCTCGCCGCCCTCGGCGCCGAGGTCGTGCGCGTCGAGGCCTATCGCACCGCCCCGGCCCCGCTCGACGCCGGTAGCTGTCGCGACGCGGCCGTGCGCGGCGAGGTCGATGTCGTCACCTTCGCCTCGCCGTCGGCGGTCGACGGTCTGGCGGCGGCGCTCGGCGACGCCGGACTCACGCAGTTGCTGGCCGAGGCCGCCGTGGCGGCGCGCCAGGCCGGGCTCGGCGTCGCGCGCGCGGACCGCTGGCCGCAGCTCGCCGCGGCGAGCGACTTCGGGCTCGTCGACTACGCCGCCCGGTCTGCCCATCTCCGCTTCGCCGAAAGGAAGCTGCCATGTCGTTCCTGACCCAACGCCCACGCCGCCTGCGCCAGAACGCCGCCTGGCGGGGAATGGTCGCCGAGAACACGCTCGCCGCCCGCGACTTCGTCTATCCGCTGTTCGTCATCGACGGCGAGAACGTGGCGAATCCGATCGCCAGCATGCCGGGCGTGGCGCAGCTGTCGATCGACAGGCTGGTCGAGGAGTCGCGCCGCGCGCACGACCTCGGTGTACCCGCCGTCATCCTCTTCGGCATCCCCGACCACAAGGACCCCGAGGGCAGTCCGGGTTACGACCCGCAGGGGATCGTGCCGCGCGCCATCCGGGCGCTGAAAAAGGAGCTGCCGACGCTGCTGGTCTGGGCCGACGTCTGTCTCTGCGAGTACACCAGCCACGGCCACTGCGGTCTGCTGACGACGAAGGGCGAGGTCGACAACGACGCCACGCTGCCGCTGCTCGCGCGCGCTGCGGTCGCCTACGCCGAGGCCGGCGCCGACGCGATCGCCCCCTCCGACATGATGGACGGGCGGGTCGGAGCGATTCGCGAGGCGCTCGACGACGCCGGCTTCGCGACCCTGCCGATCGTCTCCTACGCCGCCAAGTACGCCTCCGGCTTCTATGGCCCGTTCCGCGACGCCGCGCAGTCGACGCCGGCGTTCGGCGACCGCCGCGGCTATCAGATGGATCCGCCGAACGCCGACGAGGCGCTGCGCGAAGTGGCGCTCGACATCGAGGAGGGGGCCGACATCGTCATGGTCAAGCCGGCCGGGCCCTACCTCGACATCGTGCAGCGGGTGAAGGAGACCTTCCGCATGCCGACCGCGGCGTATCAGGTGTCGGGCGAATACGCGATGATCAAGGCGGCAGCCGAGCGCGGCTGGATCGACGAACGGCGCGTCGCGCTCGAGAGCCTGATGGCGATCAAGCGCGCCGGCGCCGACATCATCCTCACCTACTATGCCCCGCAGGCGGCAGAGTGGCTCGCCGAGGAGAAGGCATGACTGCGCTCGAGGCTCGCCGCGAAAGTCCGACATCCGCCTGCAGCTGGCTCGCCGAGGACGGTCAGTGAGCAGAAACGACGACAATCTGCCGGCGCCGCTGCCGCCGTTCCTCGCCGCTTGCCGGCGGCAGCAGACGGCCTACACGCCGATCTGGATCATGCGCCAGGCCGGGCGCTACCTGCCCGAGTACCGGGCGCTGCGGGCGAAGCACGACTTCCTCACCATGGTGCGCACGCCCGAGCTCGCGGTCGAGGTGACCCTGCAGCCGGTGCGCCGCTTCGCTCTCGACGCCGCGATCCTGTTCAGCGACATCCTGACGCCGCTCGACGGGCTCGGCCTCGGCCTCGAGTTCCACCCCGCGCCGGTCTTCACGAAGCCGCTGCGCACGCCGGCTGCGGTCGAGGCCCTGGTGCTGCCGCCGCCGGAAGAGAACGCGGCGCAGGTCTTCGCCTCGGTACGCGGCCTGCGCGCCGCGCTGCCGCCGGAGACGCCGCTCATCGGTTTCGCCGGCGCGCCATTCACCCTCTTCTGCTATCTCGTCGAGGGGCACGGTTCGAAGGGCTTCTTCGTCGCCAAGAGCTTTCTCTTCTCCGAGCCGGCGGCGGCCGATCTGCTGCTCGACAAGCTGGCGACGCAGACGATTGCCTACCTCACCGCCCAGGCCGCGGCCGGCGCCCAGGCGCTGATGGTCTTCGACTCCTGGGCGGGGCTGCTCGGGCCCGACACCTACGCCCGTTACGCCCTGCCGGCGGTGCGCAAGGTGCTCGCCGGGCTCGCGCCGCTCGGGCTGCCGCTCCTCTACTTCCCGAACCAGGGGGCGACGCTCCTCGATCAGCTTCGCGGCCTGCCGCTCGACGTCGCCGGTATCGACTGGCGGCTGCCGCTGTCGCGGGCGCGGGCGATCCTCGGCCCGGAGATCGCCGTGCAGGGGAATCTCGACCC
>JBGARM010000451.1:0-2758 GCA_044230215.1 Thermoanaerobaculia bacterium
GTCGTCAGACAGCAAGGCGACGGCATTGGCCGCGCCGCGCAGCTTGTAGGCGTTGATCGGCTGCAGGTTCTCGAGCTTGAGACGGATATCCGGGTAGCCGGCTCCCATCTCCAGGCGCACCAGCGGCGTGCGCACGATCGTCCCGGCGATGCGCTCGCGCGCCGCCAGTATTTCGGCCATTTCGATGGGGCGCACGGCTTCGAGTCCCGGCGGCATGATCGGCTCCCTAGAAGAAAAGCTCGGTAAGGACAGGATTCGAGACCACCCGACCCTCGGTGGTCAGCCGGACTCGCCCTGCGGACTCGACGACGAAGCCGTGCAACCGCCGGAGCCGCTCCGCTAGCTCGGTCTCGTTCGCGCCCGAGGCGGCGCGCAGCGTCTCGATGTCGATGCCCTCCTCGAGCCGCAGACCGAGCATCGCCCGCTCCTGGGCGAAATCGTGGTCGAGCGGCAGGACGGCGAGCGGATCGGCGAGCCAGGCGCCGAGGTCGGCCGGATGCTGGAATCGCCGGCCGTCGACGAACGAATGCGCGGCGGGTCCCAGCCCCAGCCACGGCTCGAGATGCCAGTAGCGCAGGTTGTGGCGTCCGCGCTTTCCGGGGCGGGCGAAATTGGAGATCTCGTAGTGCTCGTAGCCGGCGGCGAGCAGCCGGTCGTGCATCGCGAGGTAGCGCCGGCGCTCGGCCTCCTCGCCGGGAAAGAGCCGCGGCCGCTCGCGGCGCAGGAAGTCCATCTCCGAGCTCTCGTGAACCTCGAGCAGGTAAAGGCTCAGATGGTCGGTCTCGAGCGCGATCGCCGTGTCGAGCGAACGGCGGAATCCGGCCTCGGTCTGCCCGGGAATCGCCAGCATGAGATCGATCGACAGGTTGTCGAATCCGGCCCGCCGTGCCTCGCGCACCACGCGCTCGGCGCGCGCGGCATCGTGGCGCCGCCCGACGAGCGCGAGCTCGCGATCCGAGAACGACTGCACGCCGATCGACAGCCGGTTGACCCCGGCTTGATGCAGCGCCGCGAGCGCTGCTGGGTCGAGGTCGGAGGGGTTCGCTTCGGCGGTGACTTCGGCTCCGGCGACGATCGCGAAGACGCTCGCCAGGTGACCGAGGACAGCGGCGATCTCCGGGCCGGAGAGCAGCGAGGGCGTTCCGCCGCCGAGAAAGATCGTCTCCACCGGCCGCCCGTGGAGCGCCGTCCAGCCGTCGATCTCGCGATGCAGGGCAGCGAGGAAGAGATCGATCTTGAGGCGGTTCTCGCCGACGCGATAGAAGTCGCAGTAGCGGCACTTCGTGCGGCAGAAAGGGACGTGGAGGTAGATCCCGAGGCCGCCGGCCGGCCCGCTCACGCCGCCGCTCCGCCGGCGAGATACTCGGCGCGCAGCTCGGTGAGCAGCGCGCCGCGCGCGGCGCCGGCCGAGGGCGCCGCAGCCCGGTCGATGACCGAAAGGGCGAGCGGCGAGAGGAATCCGAGGTGGGCAAGATTGCCTTCGCGCGACAGGGCAGCGAGATCGAGCCCCGCGACGGCCGCGCTCTCGAGGTGGCGGGCAGCGGCGAGGAGCGCCGCGCCTTCGGCCTCGCTCCGGCCGACGCGCAACCAGAGCTCGCCGCATTCCGCGAGCAGGGTCGCCAGCGCCCGATTGCGGGCCAGCCGCGGCGGCAGCTCGGCCAGCGGACGCTCGACGAACGCCGGCATGCCGGCGCCCGAGACAGCGCCGGCGAAAGCGCGCTCCAGGCGGCGACCGGCCCCCTCCGCGGTGAAGGAGTGGTGAACCGCTTCGAAATGCTCCTCCCCCAACCGTTCGACGAGCCTGCGACGATCGACCGGCGAGAGCTCCGGAGCCACTCCGATCACCGCCAGCGGCCGCCGGTTCGCCGCGCGCCGCAGAATCTCCTCCCAGGCCTGCGGACCGGCGGAGAGCACCGGCAGCAGCGGCACGACGATCCAGGCCTGTTCCGGAAGCTCGTCGATCGCCGCTGGATTGCCGTCGAGAAGAGCGCCGAGCAGGTCGGCGACAAGCGTCGCGCCGACGGCCGAAGTCTCCGCATCCACCGTGCAGAACTGGTCGAGCACGGGCACGCGAGCGGCGACCAGATCGACCACCAGGTTGGCCTTTTCCCTTGTCCGGTCTTTTCGCACCGGCGGCACCAGCGCGACATCGGCGAGGGCCGAGAGCGCCGGCATCCGCTCACCCGGCGGTTGCCGCTGGCCCGCAGGGGGCGGCCAGACGATCCTGTGGTCGACGAGATCCAGTCGCGGCTCGTCGGACTCGGGCCAGCGCCGCGGCAGGTGCCGGATCCAGAACCGCGACGGCAGGGGCACCACCTCGCGCCAGGTCAACTCCCCGGCCCGCTTCCCTCGACGCCGCGCACGAGCCCGCGCACGAGGAGCATGCGCTCGACATACTTGGCGAGGACATCGGCTTCGAAGTGGAACCGGCTCCCGGGTCGGGCCTCGCCCAGCGTGGTGACCTCGAGGGTGTGCGGGATGAGCGCGACGGTGAAGCTCTCGAGATCGCACGAGGCCACCGTCAGGCTGACGCCATCCAGTGCGACCGAGCCCTTCTCCACCACGTAGGAGGCCATGCCGCGGGGGATCGCGACCGTGAACTCACTGTGGGCCTCACGGTCGTCGCGCCGGACCAGAGACGCCAGCGTGTCGACGTGCCCCTGGACCCAGTGGCCGCCGAGGGGGTCGCCGGCGCGCAGCGCCGGTTCGAGGTTCACCCGGTCGCCCGCGCGCAGCCGGCCCAGGCGGGTGCGCGCCA
>JBGARM010000452.1:0-2751 GCA_044230215.1 Thermoanaerobaculia bacterium
AGAGCTGGAGCGCGCCGTGGCGAGCCAACCGAACTCCGTCGAGGCCCGCTTCGCCCTCGCCGGAGCACTCGGTCAGCTGGGGCGGTTCGCGGAGGCCGAGGCGGCGCTGCACAGAGCCATCGAGCTTCAGCCGGGCTGGTGGGCAACACACCACCATCTGGGAGTCTTTCTGCTCGAGCAGGGCAAGGTCGAGGAGTCGCTCCCGAGCCTCCGCGAGGCGATTCGCCTATCCCCCGACAATACGCGCGCCATCGGCAATGTCGGGATCGCATTCCAGCAGCTCGGGCGCTACGAAGAGGCGATCACCGAGTATCGCCGGTCGATCGCGATTCGTCCAACCGCCGAAGCGCTCTCGAACCTCGCCACTTGCGAGTTTGTACTCGAGCGCTACCCCCAGGCCGTCGAAGACTTCCGACGCGCCGTCGCGATGCAGGCGGACAACGGCGCACTCTGGCGCAACCTCGCCGATGCGCTGCGCTGGGCCAGCGGTCACGAGGCCGAAACGCGAACCGCCTATCAGAAGGCGATCGACCTGCTCGAAGCCGACCTGGAAGTGACGCCGGGCGACGCCGAGCGCGAAGCCGACCTCGCGATCGCCTACGGCCGCACCGGGCGGCGCGATCTCGCGCGCCGCCATGCCGATCGCGCGCTGGAGCTCGCCCCTGGCGACGGCTACATCCTCTACTCGGTAGCGCTCGTCCGGCTGATCGCCAACGATGTGGACGAGGCACTCGCCCTTCTGCAGCGTGCCCTCGCCGCCGGCTACCCGGCCGAAGCGGTTCGCACTGACCCCGAGCTCGACGCCTTGCGCTCGAATCCCCGCCTCGCGATAATGCTGCCGAAGCCAACAGCAGATTGAAGCACTCGGCGGCCCCGGCCGTCAGGGAGAGCACATGAACCGATTCGCCGCGTTCGTCATCGTGGGTCTCTGTATTTCGTTGTCCGGCTGCCCCAGAACAGGCGTTCCGACTCCGGCTCCGCCACCGCCGCCGGCACCCACTCCGGCGCCGCCACCCGCAGCGGGCCAAACCTGCGCGCTTCCGACGCCTTGCCTGGCTTACTCCGGCAAGATCCCGGTCCCGACGAGCGGAGTCGTCGCCGCGGCACAGCAATGCCTCGTCGTCGACCCCAAGATCGTCAGCCTCGTCGAGTGGGAAGGCGGACCTGGCGTCCAGAAACTGGCTATCGAATGGCTGGGCACGAGCCCGGAGGGCTACTACTGCGACAAGCCACCGACGCCTCCAGCGGACTGCAAACTGAAAGACTGTACATTCGATCCCAAGCAGATTCCGGCAGGGAAGGATGAGTTCTACTGTCTTTGCTACAGGACGGTTCCTACCGCCACCGACGGAACGACGGCGCTCGCGGATCCGCGCCTGATCATCCGGCGCTGAGCCCGAAACGCGACTTGACTCAGAATGGCGGAAGACCGTCGTCCCGGAGGATTCGAAGTAGCGAAGCACCGTTCTTCGGACTTCATCTACGCGTCAGTTGACCGACACGACCGCCGGAGCGGCCGAGCATCATGCCTTCAATCCGAATGCGAACGCCTTCCTGGTGCGGCCCTTGTCCGCCACCACCGATGTTGCCGCCCTTCTGTCGGATACCCTCGTCAACAATTTCGACAACACGGGCCTGCCCTTCACCAGCGGCGACTTCACCGGTGGCTTCCAGTGGTCGCTGGTCATTCCAGCCAGCGGCAGCGCGTCGGTGAGCGTCGCGCTGGCGGGGAACCAGGTTTCGACCCCCGTCTCGCTGCAGAGCTTCTCGGTCGAGTAACCCTCTCCGGGCGCTTCGCCGGGAGACTCAGCTTCGGGCAGGTCGGTGCGCCTGCCCGAGCACTCGAGCGAGGCGCAGGCTTGCCCGCCGGGTCGCCATGCGTGCCGCGGCGGCCGATGGAAGCCCGGTAGCGAGAGCCAGTTCCTGATACGGCAGACCGAGCTCGATGCGGCCGGTGAGCAGATCGCGGTCGCTCTCCGGCAGGCTCACCAGCGCGGCGCGGTACTGCCGCCGTTCCTCGGATTCGATGGTCTCGTGCAGCGGGCCGGGATGGGGGTCCGGCCCGTCGGCGACGGCCCCGTTGCGCACCTCGCCCATCTCCGCACGGCGGATCTCGTCGCGCACCCGATTGCGGATCGCCGCGATCAGGTAGTTGCGCAACTTCTGCGGGTCGGCGGTGTCGAGCTCGCCGAGATTGCGCAGCACCTGCACCAGCGTCTCCTGAACCAGATCGCCGGTCTCCATGCGCCGCCGCGCGCGTTGCGGCAGACGCCCGTGCGCCCAGCGCTCGACGAACGGCAGGAGCGCGAGAATCGCCCGCTGCGCCCGGCGCAGCCGCCCGCCCTCGTCCTCCGCCAAGCGATCCAGAGTCATCCCACCCCTCGCACGAGCACCTCCGCCAACTCTATTCGATGGCGGTCGCCCGGGCATGCCCCGCCTGGGCGACGCGCTACTCGTAGTGCGTCCACATGCGCAGGACGCGGACGATCCGAAGCTCGGCAAGGACCTCGTAAACCAGGCGATGCTGGATGTTGATCCGGCGGGAATAGGCGCCGGAGAGGTCGCCGACGAGTTTTTCGAACGCCGGCGGCGAGCGCAAGGGATCTTCAGCGAGCAAGGAGAGAAGGGCCTGACCTTTCTCCTTGAGCCCGCTCTTCGCGAGCTTCCTGGCGTCCCGTGCCGCCTGCCGGGTGAAGACGACCGACCAGGAGCCGGCAGGGTCCGGCGCCTTGGTCGAGCCGGCTGGGCGCC
>JBGARM010000453.1:0-2746 GCA_044230215.1 Thermoanaerobaculia bacterium
GGTCCGCTTGGCAAGCGCGGGGCTACTTGGCGGCGCGGGCGATGGTGATCTTGGTGATCATCACCTGCTCGGTCGGCTTGTCGCCGGGGCCGCGCAGCGCGGTGATCCGCTCCGCGGGGAGCGGTGACACCGTTCGCCTCGCTGGCGCCGGCGCCCGGCTGGCGGGGATGACCGTCGACGGCAGCGGCGGGCGCTTCGATCTGCAGGAGGCGGCGGTCCAGGTGCACGGCGACCGCGCCGTGGTCGATGGGACCCGGATCGTCAACGCCCTGTTCGGCATCATCGTCGCGCAGAGCCGCGGTGTCGTGTTGCGCGGCAACGAGGTCGTCGGGTCGGGCGCGCCGCAGATCGGCCTGCGCGGCGATGCCGTCCGTCTGTGGGAGACTCGCGATTCGCGAATCGAGGCGAATCGCATCGTCGGCAGCCGCGACATGGTGGTCTGGTATTCGGGCGGCAACACGATCACCGGCAACGAGGTGGCGGGAGGACGATACGGAACGCATTTCATGTACAGCCACGACAACCTCGTCACCGGCAACCGCTACGTCGGCAACGTGGTCGGCATCTTCGCGATGTATTCGCGCGGTCTGACGCTCGAGCGCAACCTGCTAGCCGCCTCCACCGGCGCCGCCGGCATGGGCCTCGGGCTCAAGGAGTCGAGCGCCGTCACGGTGCGCGACAACGCCCTGGTGCAGAACGCCGTCGGCATCTACTTCGACAACTCGCCTTTCGAGCCCGGCCTGTCGAATACCGTCGCCGGCAACGCGATCGAGCTCTGCGATCTCGGCATCCAGTTCCATGCCTCGACGCGCGGCAATCGGCTGCGCGGCAATCGCCTGCACGGCAACGGCACCCAGGTGAGAGTCGACGGCGGCGGCGACGCGCTCGGCAACGAGTGGGCGGGCAACGATTTCGACGACTACGCCGGCTACGATCTCGACCACGACGGCGTCGGCGACGTGCCCTACGAGCTGCGCAGCCTCTCCGGCGCGCTCGCCGCGCGGCATCCGCAGATCGACCTGCTGCGCGGCGCCCCGGCGCTCTACGTGCTCGACGCCACGAGCCGCGTGCTGCCGCTGCTGCGCCCGAAGCCGGTGCTCGTCGACGAGCGCCCGTGGATGGGTCGCGGCCGGCCGGAGGCCCGCGGTGCGGATTGAGACGCGCGGCCTCGGCCGCAGCTTCGGGCCGGTCCGGGCGCTGGCCGGGATCGACCTCGCCGTGCCGGCCGGGCGGCGGATCGGGCTGGTCGGGCCGAACGGCTCCGGCAAGTCGACCCTGTTGCGCGTCGTGATGGGGCTGCTGCGCTTCGACGGCGAGGTGAAGGTAGGCGGTCTCGATCCGCGCCGGGAGCGTCTGAGCCTGGCCGGCCGGCTGGCCTACGTGCCGCAGAGCGCACCGGCGCTCGCCGCGCCGGTGGCGGAGCTCGTCCGGCTGATCTCGACCGTGCGCGCCGTGCCGCTCGCCGAGCTCGACCGGGTCGCCCGGGCGCTCGATTTCGATCTCGAAGCGCGCGCCGCCGTGCCTTTCCGGGCGCTCTCGGGCGGCATGAAGCAGAAGCTGCTCCTCGCCCTGGCGCTGTCGTCGCAGGCCGAGCTCGTCGTGCTCGACGAGCCGACCGCGAGCCTCGACGCCGAGACGCGCGAGCGCGTTTTCGAGCTCTTCGCCGGGCTGCCGAAGACGGTGACTCTGGTGCTCTGCTCGCACCGCATCGACGAGATGCGCCACCTGATCGATCACGTCGTGGCGCTCGCCGACGGCCGGGTCGGTTTCGACGGCTCCGCCGCGGACTACCTGCGCACGCGCACGCGCAGCGTCATCGAGGCGCAACTGCGCGGCGACGCCGACACGCGGTGGCTGGGCGACATCGGCTTCCAGCCCGGCGTGGGCGGCTGGTGGCGCCGGCTGGTCGACCAGGAGCAGAAGGCGGTGCTCCTGCCGCTGCTCGCCGAGCGGCTCTCGGGCGCGCTCGTCGACCTCCACGTCCGTGACCTCGAGACGATCGCGGTCGAAGAGGGCGAGCCGTCATGAAGCGCGCGCTCATCGCCGCCGCGCTCGCCGCTGCCGCTGCCGCCTTCGTCGCCCTGTTCTTCTTCCTCGGGCGGCCGCCAGCCGGCCCGGTCGAGCCGGCCTGGGATCGCACCACCTGCGCCCACTGCCGCATGCACCTGAGCGAGCCCGCCTTTGCCGCCCAGCTGCAGGCCGAGAGCGGCGAGGTCCACTTTTTCGACGATCCGGGCTGCCTCTTCTCCTGGCGCGGGGAACACGGCGGTCCGGGTCGCGTCTTCTTCCGGCTCGCCGGCGACGGCGGCTGGCGCGAGGAGCGCGAGGTCGCCTTTCTGCCGGGAGGGGAGTCGCCGATGGGCTGGGGCCTGGCGGCGGTCGCCGCCGGCACGCCGGGGGCGATTCCGGCGGCCGAAGCCGCGCGCCGCGTACTCGAGGGTTCGCACTCCACGGCCGAACCGGCCCACGGTGGAGCCTCGCGATGAGCGCGCGGCGGATCGAGATCGCCGCGCTGGCGCGGCTGGACACACGCGAGGTGCTGCGCTCGCGCTGGCCGGTGGTCACTGGGCTGCTCTACGGCATCGTCGCGCTGCTCTTCACCTTCGGCGCGATGCGCGAGTCGTCGGTGCTCGGATTCACCGGCACCGGGCGGGTGCTGATGGGCTTCACCCACGCTCTCGTCCTCCTGGTGCCGCACCTGGCGCTCGTCGCCACCGCGCCGACGCTCAACCGGGCGCGCGAGGAC
>JBGARM010000454.1:0-2743 GCA_044230215.1 Thermoanaerobaculia bacterium
CATGCGGCCGGCGAGGCCGCGGATGGTGCGCGGCACGAGGTGCTCGAGATCGTCCAGAAAATCCGCCCCGAGATCGCGCAGCAGCGTTTCGTCCGCACCGCCCAACGAGATCAGCAGGCGATCCGGTTGGCGCTCGACGCGCACGGTGAGGTCGAGGCGGGCGAGTGCCAGCAGGCGACCGACGGCGACCGACGCCGCCAGCTCCGACTCCTCGTCGGGCGGCAGAAAGGGCTCCGTGTGGCTCGACCCGTGGGTTCGCAGCCCCGCGGCCGGAGCCGCCGGACGCGCGACGGCTGCGACTGCGGCCGGAGCCGGGCCCTTCTGCTGCGTGGCCGGCGGGGCGGCGGGCGCGCTGCGCGCCGCGGGTGGCGGCGCGGGAGGCGAAGCCTTCGGGGCTGCCGGGCGCTCCTCGCGTCCGGTGCGCTGCGGCGCCGCCGGGTCGATCTCGACGATAAAGCGCCGGGTCCGGGTGACGAAACCGTGGCGCTTGTCGCGCAGCCGGTAGGCAAGATCCTCCGGCGACAGGCCGTGGTAGCGCGCCGCGGCCATCAGCGCCTGCGGCAGGGTACTGCCGGCGAAGAAGCGTCGGGTCTTCATGAGTTCGATCCCTTGCGGCCGCCGCCCTTGACGACCACGACCTCGGTCTGCGGTTCATGGTCCTTGAACGAGTTGTAGAGCTTCTGCTGGGCGATCGTCAGCACGTTGTTGGTCAGCCAGTAGAGCACCAAGCCGCTGGCGAAGCCGAGCGAGAAGATCGTAAAGACGATCGGCAGGAATTGCATCAGGCGCTTCTGTACCGGATCCGGAGGGGCCGGCGTCATCCGCTGCTGGACGATCTGCGACAGGCCCATGACGATCGGCAGGACGTAGTAGGGGTCCGCGGCGGTGAGATCGTGGATCCACAGGATCCAGGGCGAGTGCCAGAGCTCGACGGCCGAGGAGAGAAGGCTGTAGAACGAGAAGAAGACCGGCAGCTGGATCAGCATCGGGAAACAGCCGCCAGCCGGGTTGACCCCTTCGGAGCGGTAGAGCCCCATGATCTCTTCGTTCATCTGGCGCTGCGCGTCGGCGTTGAAGCGCCCGCTCTTGTCGCGCAGCTTCCCCTTCCAGCGCTCGCGCACCGCCTGCATCTTCGGATTGAGCTTCTGCATCTTGCGCATCGACTTGAACGCCGAGAGCGAAAGCGGCAACAGCACGATCTTGAGCGCGACGGTCAGCAGGATGATCGCCCAGCCGTAGTTGGCCACCACGTTGGCGTGGATCCACTGCAGGCTGTAGAGCAGGGGCCTGGCGAGGAAGCTGAACATCCCGAGCTTGACTGTCTTGTCCAGGCCGTACGGCATGGCGGTGAGGTGATCGAGCTGCTTCGAACCCCAGTAAGAGGTGGCCTCGATGCGGCCCTCGCGGGCCTCGAGCTCAAGGGTGAAGTCGCGCGCCAGGCTCTTGTCGGCCGCGGGGATCTCCGCCGGCGGCGCTGGCAGCGGGCGGAAGTCGAAGGTGCGCTCCTCGCCCGCCGGAACCAGCAGCACCGGGCGGAACCGCGCCTTCGCTACCGGCTTGTGCGGCACCACCGCCGACAGGAAGTAGGTGTCCTCGAGGCCGACCCAATTGAGCGTGTCGCCGGCGATCTCGAGCGGCTCCTTCACTTTGCCGGGGTCGAGCGTCTCCACCTTGCCGCTGGCGCTCCAGACTGCCCGCCGCAGCTCGAACCGGCTGGCGAGCTCCGCCGCCGTGCGCGCCCGCAGACCGGGGCCCAGAAGCAGGTTGAAGCTCTTTTCGGCGGGAGCGGAAACAGCGATCTCCATCCGGCCGTCGGGGCCGAGGACGAAGCTCTTCTCCACCTCTCCCAGGCTGCCGCGATAGCGGAACTCCAACCGCTCGCCGTCCTTGGTCGTCGCGCGTGTGGCGACGAACAGCGCGGCGTTCGCGGCCGTCGGCTCGCCGTTGGCGCCGACGAGCGTGAAGGGCAGCGGGCTCTCCTTGCGCGGCGCCACCAGCTCGAGGTCGCCAGGCGGCGTGCCCGCCTTGCCGACCTCGACGTTGATGCCTTTGACTCGCAGCGAGACCAGCCGGGCGCCGCGATTGGTGAACTCGGCCCGCAGCTCGTCGTTCTCGAGCACCTCGTTGCGTTCCGCGGTCGCCTCGATCGGCGGCAGAGCCACCGCAGGCGCGGCGGCGGGCGTCGCCGCGCTGCCCGTGGCGCCAACGGCGCCGTCACCCGCAGGTGTCACGGCGGCCGTGCTGGCGGCCGGAGACGCACCGGCCTCTCCCGGCGCGACAGCGCCTGGGGCCGCCGGCGCAGCGACGGCTGTCCGCGGCGGCGGGGTCGCCTCCGGCGGCGGGAAGATCATCTGCCAGAGGAACAGAACCCCCATCGACAGGACGGCAGCAATCAGCAGGCGCTTGTTATCCAAGGGTCTCGGGCTCCAGAAAGAAGGGTCAGCGACGGCCCGAGGCGGGCAAGTCGATACCGCCGGCGCCGAACGGCTGGCAACGCATCAGCCGGTAGGCGGCGCTCAAAGAACCGCGCCAGAGCCCCTGCTCGAGCAGGGCGTGATCGGGGGCGGGCTCGAGCCAACCGAGGCGCGACGCGATGCCGCGCGCGAGCGCCGCGGCGCGCTCGGCGGCGCTCGAGCGGGCCGCGAGCGCCGTCGCGATCGAGGACGCTTCTGAGGAGCTTCGCCTCGTCGTCGCGGCCGAGTCGCTCGCAAGGCGCGCGCTCGAAGAGGAGCTCGCCAAGAGC
>JBGARM010000455.1:0-2743 GCA_044230215.1 Thermoanaerobaculia bacterium
GTCCGTGCGGCGAACGCGAGCACCCGCACGCCCTGTGCGCCGGCCAGCCGCACGACCTCGGCGGCGTCCGGGGCACCCTCACGGAGGTGGAAGACGACGATGTTCGTCTCCAGGCGGCCGAGGTCGATCTCGACGGCGTCCGACTGCGTCAGGCGCTCGCCGATGACGCGCGCGTTGACGTGGTCGTCGGCGAGCCGCTCGACGTGGTGCTCGAGCGCGTGGACGCCGGCGGCGGCGAGGATGATGGCGTCGTACTTGCCCTCCTCGACCCGGCGCACCCGGGTCGGCACGTTGCCGCGCAGGTCGACGAGCTCGAGGTCGGGGCGGTAGCGGGCGAGGAGCGCCCGCCGCCGCAGACTGCTGGTGCCGACCTTGCCGCCCGCCGCGAGCGCCGCGAAGCCCTTGCCTTCAGCGCCGCCGGCGGCGATCCAGACGTCGCGCGGATCCTCGCGCTCGAGCACCGCGGCGAGCGCGAGGCCCGGCGGCAACTCGGTCGGCAGATCCTTCAGGCTGTGCACCGCGAGGTCGACGTGGCCGGCGGCCAAAGCCTCTTCGATCTCCTTGGTGAAGAACGCCTTGCCGGGGACCTCGGAGAGTGGCCGGTCGAGGACATGGTCGCCTTCGGTACGGATCTCGATGATCTCGATGCGCGGCGCGCCGTCGAGGCGGGAGAGGAGCGCGGCGACGTGGTGCGCCTGCCAGAGCGCCAGCTCGGAGCCCCGGGTGCCGATGCGGAGGGTGCGGTTCACGACGATTCCCCCTGGACGGTGAAACGGTAGCCGATGCCGCGCACGGTGTGGAAGTGCTGCGGCTGCTGCGGATCGCGCTCGAAGCGCTTGCGCAGCCGGACGATGAAGTTGTCGACCGTGCGGGTCGACGGAAAGAGCTCGTAGCCCCACGCCTTGTCGAGCAGCTCCTCGCGCGAGACGACCTCGCCGACCCGTTCGGCGAGCACTTTGAGGATGACCGCCTCCTTCTGCGTCAGCGGCTGCTGCGTGCCGTCCCACGATCTCCCCTGGAGGCTGCCGAAGTCGAACTCGTTGCCGCCGAAGCGCAGCACCGGCGCGGAGCTCTGGGTGGCGCGCTCATACCAGCTCCAGCGCCGCAGGATGACCTTGACCCGCGCCAGCAGCTCCTGGAGATGAAACGGTTTCGGCAGGTAGTCGTCGCCGCCGGCCTCGAGCCCCTGCACGCGATCGTCGACGCTCGACTTGGCGGTCAGGAAGAGCACCGGCGTCTGGATCCCCTCGGCGCGGGCGGTCTCGCAGATCGAGAAGCCGTCGAGGCCCGGGAGCATGACGTCGAGGAGGATCAAATCGTGGCCGCCGCGGCGGATCATGGCGAGCGCCGCCCTTCCCTCGCCGACGATCGAAACCCGGTAGCCCTCGGCCTCGAGGTTCTCGGCGATGCCCTGGGCGAGGTGCTCCTCGTCCTCGACCACCAGAATGGAGCGCGGCTCGATCATGGTGCCTCCTCGCCGTCATCGGCGCCATCTGCGGCATCCGGGGTGGCCGCCGGCCAGGCGGCGGTGAAGGTCGCGCCGCGGCCGGGGCCGGCGGAGGCTGCAGTCACCCAGCCGCGTTCGAGCTCGACGAAGCGGCGCACGACGTAGAGGCCGAGGCCGGTACCTTTGCTGGTGCGGCGAAGCTCGTCGCCCGGACGGTAGAACTTCTCGAACAGCTTCTCGGCCTCGGCCGGCTCGAAACCGACGCCGTCGTCGGCGACCTCGAGCTCGACGAAGCCGTTCTTCGCCCGGCCGGTGAGGCGGATCTCGTGCCCGCCGGCCGCCGCCGAAGCGCGCAACGCGTTCTCGATCAGGTTGCGCAAGACCGTGTTGGCCGCCGCCGGGTCGGCGGCGATCTCGAGCCCGGCGGGAACGCCGTGCGAGAACCTGACGCCGCGCTCGGCGGCGCGTTCGGCGAACTCCTCGGCGACGGCCGAGACCAGACGGGCGAGCGGCAGCCGCTCCTTGCGCAGATGCGGCCGGCCGGCCTCGAGGGTCGCGGTGTCGAGAATCCTGCCGACCATGTCCTCGAGGCGGCGAATGTCGCCGCGCATGCGCTTGACCAGAGCGTCGAGCCGCGCCGGCTCGGGACGCCGCAGCGCGATCGTCTCGGCCGCGAGCTGGAGGCTGGCGATCGGGCTCTTCAACTCATGGGTCACCGCGGCGATGAAGTTCTGCTGCCGGCGCCGCAGCTGGGCCTCGGCGGCGAGCGTCCGGCTGATCACCGCCACGCAGCCGCCGAGCACGACGAGGAAGAAGGCCCCCTCCCACAGATACTGGCGCAGCCGCCGCGCGTGCTCACTCTCGATTTCGGCGAAGGCGCGCGCTGCGACGGTGACGCCGGAGGTTCGGACGTCGAGAGCCGGGAAGAGCGCCGCGACCTTTTCCGGCGGGCTGCCTTCGGCGAGCAGGCGCTCGGCGGCCTGGCGGTTGGCGTCGTGCAGCGCGGCGATGCGCGCCGACTCCCAGTGCACCAGGCGCCGCTGGTCGAGCATCCACCAGACCACCTCGCCAGCCGAGAAGACCAGGATGGCGATGAAGGCGATGCGCAGCGCGCGCTGGCGCTCGAGCGACAGGGACATCGTTCAGCCGCGCTCCGGTGGAACTTGCGCGAAGATCTCGCCCAACGCCTGCGCCAGCTGCGCGAGATGTTCGGGGCGATGCGCGAGCGACAGGAAGCCGACCTCGTAGGCCGAGGGCGCGAGCGCGATGCCCTTCGCCAGCAAGCCGTGGAAGATC
>JBGARM010000456.1:0-2739 GCA_044230215.1 Thermoanaerobaculia bacterium
CATGGTGTACCTCTCGTCGATCAGCGGCAAGCCCAACACCATCGCCGTCGCGGTGATCAGGCGGTCGCCGGGGTCGGAAGGAAAGGCTGGCGGCAGCAGCGCCGCCTGAACGACGATCTCCGTCGAGAGTGCGTGAATGCGCGACTGCAGGCCGGCAGCGAACTCCGGCAGCCATTCCTGCAAGGTCTTCTTCGGCTGGATGTGGCCCCGCCGCACGTGCCAGGCGGTCTCCCAGAGGGTGAAAGCCGAGATCTCGACACCGTGGCGCTGGCGCCGGATCGCAGAGTGGGCGCGGCGCGACAACCGGTCGGGATCGAGCCCCAGTTGCACCCACGCGTGGGTGTCGAGCACGATCACTTGTTTAGCCTTTCCCACTTCTCGACGATGGGGTCGCGTTCGCCAAACTCTTCCTGCCAGGGAGAAAGAGTGATGTCACCGACGATCCGCGCAGAGTCGCGCATACAGCCGAATATGGAGGCGGGATCGGCCTCGCGTATCGGAACCAGCTTGGCTACCGGGCGGCCGCGCTTGGTCACGATGATGGACTCGCCGGTCGCTCCGACCTCATCCATGAGCTGCAGGCACCTAGCCTTGAACTGGCCGGCAGGAACGGTCTTCATGGTCACGAAGATATCACCATGGTCATGGAAACTGGTCATAAGCAACTCCTTGCGGAACTCGTCCGTATAGAAGGATAAGACGCGAAATCGGCAGCGAATCTGGCGGTCAGGGGAGAGTTTCATGCGGCGAAGAAATCTGGCGTCGGTGCTCGGTCTGTTGGCGACGGTGGCAGGAAGCTCGGCGGGAGTGGCGGCCAATGGCTCGGATGCCGCCGCCGAGCGCGCGGCGCGCATCGAGCAGGTGCGGGCGGTGGAGATGGCTTTCGCCAAGGCGGTGATGGACGACAAGCCCGACGCCTTCGCTGCCCTCCTCGACGAGGGGGCGGTCTTCGTCAGCGGCAAGAACGTCACTCGCGGCAAGACGGCGGTCGTCGCCGGCTGGAAGGACTTCTTCGGCCCCGAGCGGCCCTACTTCGAGTGGCACCCCGAGGTCGTCGAGCTCTCGGCCGACGGCAACCTCGGCCTCTCCCGCGGTCCGTGGGTGATCCGCACCAAGGACAAGGACGGCAAAGAGGTCGAGATCAAGGGCCTCTACAACTCGGTCTGGCAGCGCCAGGTCGACGGCAGCTGGCGGATCATCTTCGACGCCGGCTGTTCGCCCTGCCCGGTGTGCGGCTGAAGGTTCTCCGCCCTCAGGTACAGGGTGATCCGTCGCAGTCGTTGGGAGCGAGATTCGTGATGCCGAGGACAACGGTCGCGCAGCTCCCGGAGCACTGGCGCATCGAGTTGCTGCCCCAGCCGCAGTTCGCCAGCGCCATCTCGACTCCCAGGTTGAGGTAGGCCATGTTGCCAGTGGCGCTGCAGGTGCCGGCTTCGATGCCGATCGTGCCGTTGACCCCCGCCTGATTGTTCGCAATCCTGGCGAAGGTCCCGACGATGCCCTGGTTCTTGTTGTAGTACGCCACGGAGTCGGCGACGGTGCTCTCGAAGGCCCAGATTCCGCGGTCGCCGTTGAACCAGGAGCGGACCCGCGAAACCGTGGAGTTCTGGACGTGAAAGCCGTCCCCGCCGCAACTCGTGACGAGCAGCGACTCGTAGGAGCCGGTGCCGCTCTCCTGATGCACGCCGTGATTGCCCATGTTGCGGATTGTGCCGTCGTGCACCCTGACGGTCGACCCGGACGGCACTTCGATGCCGTTGCCGGTGCCCGTGTTGGTGCAGATGATCGGATGCGGCGGGCCGCACTGCGTGTTGCCGAAGATCGAGAAGCCGTTGAGATCGATCGTGACGTTGCCGGCGTTCACCACGATGGCGTGCGTGTTGGGCGCGGCTCCGGGTGTCGCGAGGTCGAGGTCGCTGGTGAGGATGTAGCTGCCGCTCACGAAGAGGGTCACGGGGAAGCCGGGACCGTCACCCGTCGTCACCCCACCGGCCAGGGCCTTGGCCTGGTTGATCTCGATGACGCCGTTCGAGGCGAGGGCGGGGGCGGCTGCAGCGAACAACAAGGCAAAGGCTCGATGAAGGAAGTGTCGCATCTGTGGCCTCTCTGGGACGTTCGTTGGCAGCGGAGCGTTTTCGCGCTTCATGGGGCGGTCGCGGACCATTCGAGGGTGGAGGCGATCTCGAAGCCGTCCTTGAAGATGTTGACGGTGCGGATGCCGAGGGCGTCGAGATCACCGGCGGCGAACGACGCCGAGAGGCTCGCCGAAGCGACGTAGGCGAGGCTCCAGGTCGAGCCGTCGAAGGCGACGACGTCCTCGTCGTCGAAGTCGACGGTGCCGATCCTGCCGCTGGTGTCGAACGAGAAGTAGCGCGTGCCGTTCACGGGGTCGCGGTCGAAGCCGTCGACGTCGAGGTTCTCGGGGATGCCGTTCGCCGAGCCGTCGAGGAAGGGCGACCAGGTGGTGCCGTTCCATCCGACGATGTCCTCGTCGTCGGCCGTGAGCCCACCGGGCAGCGCCGTCGGCACGTCGAAGGAGAGCAGGGTCTGGGTGACGCCGGCGCTGCGGATCCTGCCGACGGCATCGATCATCGTTCCCGCCGGAATGCCGGCGGCGGCGCCGTCGAGGAAGAGAGCGTAGGTCGCACCGTTCCAGGCGACGATGTCCCTGGGTCCGGCGGAGATCCCGCCGCCGAAGTCGACGAACTGGTCGAGGACGAAGAGCCGGCGCCCGTCATC
>JBGARM010000457.1:0-2719 GCA_044230215.1 Thermoanaerobaculia bacterium
GGTAGACGGACGAGTGGCCGCCGGAGACGACGAGCGCGAGACAGGGATACTGCGGCTGCTCGCGCTCCATCGTCGCCGCGTAGACGTGCGCCTCGATGTGGTGCACGCCGACGAGCGGCAGCCCGCGCGTGAGCGCCAGCGCCTTCGCGGCGGAGAGACCGACGAGCAACGAACCGATGAGGCCCGGCCTGGTCGTCACCGCGATCGCGCCGAGATCCTCGAGGCCGACCTTCGCCTGCGCGAGGACGGCCTTGCCGAGCTCGCGTCCGCCCTCGCCGCCCATGGCGAAGACGTCGGCGAGGGCGACCGGCACACCGAGCGCCGTGCAGCCGTTCTTCACCACCGCCAGCTCCTCGTCCGAGTCGGTCGCGAAGCGGTTCATCGCCACCACCGGCCCTGGCGAGGCGCGCAACAACAGGTCGTAGAGCGCCACGATCTCGCCCCAGTCCGTGTCCGCGGCGGACGCGGCCCGGGCGTGGACGGCGGCGATCGCCGCCTGGATCGGCGCCGCGCCGCGCCAGCGCGGCAGGAGCGAGGCGTGGAGATTGACGCAGCCGAGGCGCGGCAGCTCGAGGAGCGCGCGCGGGAAGAGCTGGCCGAAGGCGACGACCACGGCAATGCCGGGGGCAAGCTCGGCGAGACGGGCGAGGAAGGCCGGGTCGCGCACCTTCTCCACCTGCTCGCAAGGGATCCCGAGCTCGCGCGCCGCCACGACCACCGGCGGCTCGGTCAGCCGCTGCCCGCGCTTCGCCGGCCGGGAAGGTTGCGATACCACCAGCACCGGCCGGAACTCACTCGCCGCCAGCGCCCGGAGCGCCGGCACCGCGAACTCCGGCGTGCCGAAGAAGACCGTTCGTTCGATCATCGAACCCAGAGGATACACGCTGCCCCGGGTCGCGGCCGCAGCGCCGTGACTTCCGTCCGCGTTCGCCCCGCCGACGGCCCGCGCCCGGATCTGTGCCATAATGATCCTGTTCGTTGCCGCTCGTAGCGTCTTTGTCACGAGGCAGCTGACTTCTCTACGGGCGCCCGGCGCCCGGACGGCGGCCTCTCCGGCAGTCCCCGTTTTCACCCCCTTCAAGTCTCGCCGGATCACAATCGAGCGGCACTCCGCCGTCCGCACGCGGACCGCGTCGCCGCACAGAAAGAAGAGTTGTTCGCATGGCTTTTTCCAAGTTCGACCTTCACCCCGATCTGCTCAAGGGAGTGAAGTCCCTGGGCTTCACCCGCCCGACCCCGATTCAGGACGACGCCATCCCGCCGGCCCTCGAGGGCCGCGACGTCCTCGCCTGCGCCATGACCGGCAGCGGCAAGAGCGCGGCGTTCCTGCTGCCGATCCTCAACCGGCTGATGGGCAAGAAGCGCGGCGTCACGCGGGCCCTGATCCTCACCCCGACGCGCGAGCTCGCGGCGCAGATCGACGAGCACCTGCGCGACCTCGCCGTCCACACGCCGCTCTCCGGCGCGGCGATCTACGGCGGCGTCGGCATGAGCCCGCAGGAACACGCATTCCGGAGCGGCGTCGACGTCATCGTCGCCACCCCGGGGCGTCTGCTCGACCATTTCCAGTACAAGTACGCCAAGCTCGAAGGGCTCGAAGTGCTGGTCCTCGACGAAGCCGACCGGATGCTCGACATGGGCTTCCTGCCGGACATCCGCCGTGTGCTCAAGCATCTGCCGACCAAGCGCCAGACGCTGTTCTTCTCGGCCACCCTCCCCTACCCGATCATCGAGCTGTCGCGCGAGATGCTGAAGGACCCGGCGATGATCTCGATCGAGAGGAAGTCGGCGCCGGCGACCGGCATCACCCAGTCCGTCTTTCCGGTCGCCCAGGAGCTGAAGACCCCGCTCCTCGCGACGCTCCTCGAGCGTGGCGAGATCGCCAACGCCATCGTCTTCACCCGCACCAAGCACCGCGCCAACCGCGTCTTCGAGCAGCTCGAGAAGCGCCACGTCAAGGTCGCCCGCATCCACGGCAACCGCAGCCAGGCGCAGCGCACCGAGGCCCTCACCGGGTTCAAGAACGGGCGCTACAAGATCCTCGTGGCGACCGACATCGCCGCCCGCGGCATCGACGTCGAGGCACTGTCGCACGTGGTCAACTTCGACGTGCCGAAGATTCCCGAGGACTACATCCATCGCGTCGGCCGCACGGCGCGCGCCGAGATGACCGGCGATGCCATCACCTTCGTCTCGCCCGACGAGGAGAACGAGTTGCGGGCGATCGAGCGCGCCATCGGCAAGCGCCTGCCGCGCGTCACCGTGCCGGACTTCGACTACACCCACAAGCCGGTCGAGAAACTCGAGATCCCGCTGCAGGACCGCATCGCCGAGATCCGGGCGCGCAAGTCCGAAGAGCGCGCCCGCGCCAAGGCCAACGCCGAACGCCGTGGCGGCAGCGGCCGGCCCGGCGCAGCGGCACCCGCCCGCGGCGCACGCCCGGCTGTCGGAGGCGGCCGCTCCAGCGCCCCGCCTTCGCGGGCTGCCGGCGGCCCGGCGCGACCGCGCGTCGCGGACGGCAACACCGGCGGCGCGCCGGCCAATCCGAGCGGCGCGCCCCGCAGCGTGTTTGGACGCGGCCCGGCGCCGGCATCGCGCGGCGCCGCACCGAGCGGCAACCGCTACGGCAAGACCCCTCCCGGACGCCGCCGCGACCACTGAACGGGCCCCTGACGGTCGGAGGCCAGTGGTCGGGCACTCCGGCACTCGGAGACTCAGG
>JBGARM010000458.1:0-2702 GCA_044230215.1 Thermoanaerobaculia bacterium
GTGCACCGCGCCTTCTTCCGCCGCTTTCCGCTCGGCGATCGCACGACGGTGGCGCTCAACTCCTGCCTGCTCTTCGTCGTCCTGTTCTACGTCTACCCGCTCAAGTTCCTGGCGCGCGGGCTGGCGGGCATGTTCTTCGGCCGCGGAGTCGGCGGGGATGCCGGGGTCGCATCCATCGCCGAGCTGGGAAGTCTCTTTACCTGGTACGGTGCCGGCTTCGCCGCCATCTTCCTGTTCTTCGCGCTGGTCTATCTCCACGCCGCGCGGCGTGCCGCTGCCCAGGGCATTGCCGGCGAGGCGCGGACGCAGGCCCTGTTCTGGGCGCGCCACTACGGCATCCTCTGCGGCGTGGGGCTGCTGTCGCTCGGCATGGCGATTGCCGGCGTCGGCGTGCGGCTGGCGATGCCGGGCTGGATCTACGCTCTGATCGGCCCGCTCTGCGGTGCCCACGGTTACTGGAACGCGCGGCGTACGGCGCGCAACGCGAAGCACTGACCCGCAGCGCAGCCGACCAGTCTGCCACGACGGGTGCCAGGTGAGGTTCAGGGCGAAGCTGCACTCCAGTGGGTGGTGAGGCCGCTCTCGAAGTCGTCGGCGAAGAGACCCGGACCGCAAAGGACCTCGACGTCGTCGATCTGGGCATAGCCGCCTTCGATGCCGCCGGCGAGGGTGCCGTGGTACCAGGAGATCCGGTCGGGTTGGAAGTTGGGAATGTACGGCACCTGGTCGAGGGCGAGAGTGACCGAGACCGTCTCGAGGACGTGCGGCGTCTGCCAGGTGATCGGATTGTCGCGCTGGGAGGCCCCGCTCCAGGTGAGCAGGGAGAGGAAGGCGGAGGGCTCCCCCTGCACGTGCGTCGCGAGATAGCGGATCGTCGCGGTGGTGAAGCCGGTGACGGCGAGCGGCGCATCGAGGTAGGAGTCGGCGATGGCGGCGGGATAGTCGAAGTCCGAGACGCAGGCGGCGCTCCCGCCGGGGCCCTGCTGCGGTTCGTCGCAGAAGACCGGATCGCCCGACGGCCCGGTGGCCACCCAGCCGCCGGGTGCGGCAGGGAGGCGACGCGGCGTCCAGTCGAGCGGCAGGCCGGCGTCGAGGTGCTGGACGCCGGTATTGCAGCCGGCCGAGGCGAGGACGAGATTCTGGTAGTCCGCCGGCAGCGGCCCGGCGGAGCAGTCGGGGAGGCAGCCGACGTTCGTGCCGTCGCGGTAGATCTGGATCCGCAGGCCGAATCGCTCGCCGGCCGCTGGCTGCAGCGGTGCTGGGCCGTCGAGGGGGATCGCGAGCTCGAAGATCGACCCCTGCGGCGAGTCGCCGGCCGCCATTCTCGTCCGGCCGGGAATGGCGAGCGGCGTGCAGCCGGTCGCCGGCGCGACCATCTCCATGTAGGTGACCGTGCCGTCGGCGGCGAAGACCATCTCACCCTCACCCGCGCTGGCGGTCGCCTGGCAACCGATGTTCCCCCAGGCGCCGTCGTCGCGCACCGGCGCCGTGCCGCCTTCGTCGTCGAAGAAGAACGCAACGAAGTCGCCCGGGCCGAGCGCGGTATTGCCGCCGTCCTGAACCGCGATATAGAGAGTGCGGGCATCGTTGCCGATAGCGATGGTGAGGCCCGAACCGGCGGAGCTGATCTCAGCCCCGCTCCAGTCAGCGGCCGACGTCTGCCCGTCGATCGCCGGCGCCAGGTTCATCCATCGCGACAGGAGCCGGCCCGTTCCGGCCTCCGCTGCGTCGGCGAAGCCCAGGCAGACCGCGAGAGCGGGTGCCGCAACGAGTGCCAATGCCAGAAATCGATTTCGCGCCGATTTCGGTGCCATCTCATCCCCCCGGCGCCGATGAAAGAGCCGCGCCTCACCCCCAACCGTGCAGCTCCGGCGCGAAACGGATCAAACAGCTGATGGCACTAGCAGCTGGGGCTCGAAGTGCCTGGGGATGGGGGATGAGGTGCCAGCCGCTTTCCTCCGGAGTCTGCCCGGGGCATGAGGTGGGGCATGAGGTGCCAGCCGCTTTCCGCTCGCTCGCTTTTCGGCCGGGTGTTCTCGTCGCTCGCGCCAGATAGCCGGGGCTTTTTGCGTCCTTACCCTTTATGGCGAGAAGACTACGTTACATACCCCCCGGCGGGGCGATGGTCGAGGTCACCTCCCGGACGATCCAGGGTCGCATGCTGCTGCGACCCTCGGCGCTCCTGAACGAGATCATCTGCGGCGTGCTCGCCCGTGCGGCGCGCTTGCATGAGGTCGGCGTCCACGGCCACGGCTTTCTCTCGAACCACTACCACCTGCTCCTGAGTGTTCTGGACGCGAAGCAGCTTGCTTCCTTCATGAACTACCTCAACTCGAACCTCGCGCGCGAGGCCGGCCGCCTGGTGCACTGGCGGGAGAAGTTCTGGGGGCGGCGCTACCAGGCGATTGTCGTCTCGGACGAGGAGGAGGCCCAGGTCGGCCGGCTGGCCTATCTCCTGGCGCACGGGGTCAAGGAGGGGCTCGTCGCCTCGCCCTACGACTGGCCGGGAGTTCATTGCGCCCAGGAGCTCGTCGAGGGCAAGCCCGTTTCCGGCCGCTGGTACGACCGGACGCTCGAGTCCAAGGCGCAGCGCAATGGCCTCCTTCTGGATCCGAAAGACTTCATCGTCGAGGAGCAGCTCACGCTCGCTCCGCTCCCCTGTTGGAAATCGCTGGAACCGGAGGTCTATCGGGCTCGAGTGC
>JBGARM010000459.1:0-2696 GCA_044230215.1 Thermoanaerobaculia bacterium
GAACGGAAAGGCTGCCGAGGGCGACGAGGATCCCTACCTCCAGGCGGTGGTGGCGAAGAATCGCGGCGACTTCGCCGCCGCGCTCGCCCTCTGCCGGCGCGGCGGCCGCCATCACCGGGACGAGCGGATGGCCTATCTCGCCGCCTCGATCCTGGCGCTCGAAGGCGAGATCGCCGAGGCCGCTGCGCTCCTGGCGCAGGCCGTCGAGCAGAACGCGCGCAACCGCGTGCAGGCTTTTCACGACTCCGATTTCGCCGACGTGCTGGGGCGGGCGGAGTTCGCTTTCGTGCTCGATCCCTCCTGACCCGACCGCTGCCCACCGCTGCCCGACGAATGTCCGCCGACCTCGCAGCCGACCCGCTCCGCATCGCGGTCGTGCTCGCAGCCGGTCAGGGCAGGCGCATGCGGTCGGCGCTGCCCAAGGTGTTGCACGAGGTGGCCGGTCGCCCGATGCTGGCGCGAGTGCTCGCCACCGCGCGGCTTTCGGGATGCGACCGGCTGCTGGTCGTCGTCGGGCACCGCGCCGAGAGCGTCCGCGCCGCGTTTCCCGACGCCGACCTCACCTGGGTCGAGCAGCGTGAACAGCGCGGCACCGGCCACGCCTTGATGCAGGCGGCGCCGCACGCCGCCGAGCGCGCGCTGCTGCTCGTCCTTTCCGGCGACGTGCCGCTGGTGCGCGCCGCCACTCTCGACCGCCTGGCCAAGGCCGCCGCCGCGGGCTGGGGCGCGATGGCCGCGGCCACGCTACGCGAACCGGGGACGCTGGGGCGGGTACTGACCCGCCTCGACGGCACCCTCGAGCGCATCGTCGAAGTCGCCGACGCCTCGAGCGAGGAGCTCGCGATCTGCCGCGTCAACGCCGGGCTCTACGCTCTGCCGGCGCCCGAGATCTTCGACTTTCTCGCCGCTCTCGAGCCAGACAACGCCCAGGGGGAGCTCTACCTCACCGACGCCCTCGGCGCCGCCGCGGCCGCCGGCAGGCGGATCGAAGTCATCGAGCTCGACGATCCCGACGAGGCGCTGGGAGTGAACGACCGCGCCGATCTCGCCCGCGTCCACCGACTGCTGCTCGAGCGCAAGGCGCGCGAGCTGCAGCGCGGCGGCGTGACGCTCTTCGCCCCCGAGCGCACGGCGGTCGAACCGGAGTCGGAGATCGCCCCCGACAGCGTCGTCCACGCCGACGTCACGCTCGCCGGCGCCTGCCGCGTCGGCACCGGCTCGACCCTGCACCAGGGAGTCTGGATGCGCGACTCGACCGTCGGGCAGGATTCGGTCATCGAGCCCTATTCGGTGCTCGACGGCGCCACGGTCGGCAGCGGCTGCCGCGTCGGTCCATTTGCCCGTTTGCGTCCGGGGACGGTGCTGGCGGACGGAGCGCGGGTCGGCAATTTCGTCGAGATCAAGAACAGCCGGCTGGGCAAGAAGGCGAAGGCCAACCACCTCGCCTACGTCGGCGACGCCGAGGTCGGCGACGGCGCCAACATCGGCGCCGGTGCCGTCACCTGCAACTACGACGGCGAGCAGAAACACCGGACGGAGATCGGTGCCGGCGCCTTCATCGGCAGCGACACGATGCTGGTGGCGCCGGTGCGCGTCGGCGCCCATGCCACGACTGGAGCGGGCTCGGTGATCACCCGCGACGTCCCCGACGGCGCCCTCGCCGTCGAGCGCTCGGCCCAGCGCACCGTGCCCGGCTGGGCCGAACGCGGCCTCCGCAAGAGGCCGCGGGCCGACAAGAAAGGGAGCGACTGAAGATGTGCGGAATCGTCGGCTACGTCGGACCCCGCGAAGTCGTGCCGCTGCTCATCGACGGGCTGCGACGCCTCGAGTACCGCGGCTATGACTCGGCCGGCGTCGCGGTGGTCGCCGACGGGCGGCTCGACACCCGTCGCGCCGAGGGCAAGCTCGATCGCCTGGTCGAACGGCTCAGGGAGCAGCCGCTCTCCGGTAGCTACGGCGTCGCCCACACCCGCTGGGCAACGCACGGCAAGCCGACCGAGCGCAACGCCCACCCGGTCGTCGACTCGAAGAACCGGATCGCCATCATCCACAACGGCATCATCGAGAACTTTCTCGCCATCAAGCGCCGGTTGCTCGGCGAGGGTTGGACCTTCGCGACCGACACCGACACCGAGGTGATCGCCAATCTCGTCTCCTCCTACTACACCGGCGATCTGGCCGCGGCGGTGAAGCGCGCGGTCGGCGAGCTCGAAGGGATGTACGCCTGCGCGCTCATCGGCACCGGGAGCACCGTCGGCGACGGCGAGGAGATCGTCGCGGTCCGCCAGGGCACGCCGCTCGTCCTCGGTCTCGGCCAGGGCGAGAGCTTCCTCGCTTCCGACCCGGCGGCGCTCATCGCGCACACCCGCGACGTGATCTTCCTCGACAACGGCGACATCGCGCGGCTCACCCGGTCCCGGATCGAGATCTGGGACCGCTCCGGCGCCGCCGTGAAGCGGCCGGTGACCCGCCTCAACTGGGATCCGCAGCAGGTCGAGAAGGGCGGCTACAAGCACTTCATGCTCAAGGAGATCCACGAGCAGCCGAGGGCGCTCGAGGACACGCTGCGCGGCCGGGTCTCCATGGAGGACGCGCTGCTCGAGCCCGGGATGCGCAAATCGGTGACGCATTTGCGCAGCTTTGCTGCCAACCCTGTCGCCAAGCCGGTAACGATCGATTTCGATTTCTTCGCGATG
>JBGARM010000045.1:0-13100 GCA_044230215.1 Thermoanaerobaculia bacterium
GTGCACGTCGCGACAGAGAGCGGCAGCGCGACGGCATCAACCGACTTCACCGCAGTCGGGCAGGATCTCGTTTTCGAGCCAGGTGAGACGCAGGCTATGGTCGCCATCGCCGTCCAAGGCGATGCGCTCGATGAGGGCGACGAGATGTTCACGCTGCAGCTCTCGTCGGCTGCCGGGGCCTTCGTTCGCCGCGCGGCCGCGGTGGGCACGATCCAGGACGACGACACAGCGACGCTCACGGTCGGCGATCAGACAGTCGTCGAAGGCAGCGGAGGGACGACGACTGCTGCGGTTCCGATCACGCTCTCGACGCCGAGCGCGCAGACGGTGACGGTAGTGGCGACTACCGCTCCGGGGACCGCAAGCGCGCCGGCGGACTACGCGACATCGAGCTCGACGTTTACCTTCGCCGTCGGCGAGACGCTCAAGGTCCTTCCGGTCGCGATCGCTCCCGATGTGATCGACGAGCACGACGAGTACTTCTACGCGCGGCTGTCAAGCCCGAACGGCGCGGAGATCGCCGACGGCGAGGCGACGATCACGGTTGACGACGACGATGAAAACCATCTGACGATCGCCGATGTGACACTGGTGGAAGGGACCGATTCGCCGGTGCAGATGACCTTCATCGTGCAGCTCTCCTCGCCCGCTCTCGAAGCGATGGAGGTGCACTTCCATACCGAAGAGATGACAGCTACGGCTGGCACCGACTTCCAGACGAACGTCGGCACAGTCACGATCCCCCCGGGTGCTGCGAGCGCGCCGGTCACGGTCGACCTCGTCGCCGACTCGGAGGTCGAGCCGCCGGAGAGTTTCCGGCTGGTGGTCACCCAGGCAGCCGAAGCGCTTCTCGACGATCCGGAGGGTGTCGGAACACTCCTCGACGACGACCTGACGGTTTCGATTGGCGATCTCTCGCTGACGGAGGAGAACTCTGGTGTACTGCCGTGGGTCTTCCCGGTGATCCTCAACGCCCCGGCGCCGATCGCGGTAATTCTCGGCTTTGAAACGGAGGAGCTCCCGAGCGGATCTCCCGGTCGCGCCCTCGCGCCGGGCGATTTCACCGCGACTTCCGGGATGCTCAGCTTCGAGCCCGGGGAAACGCAGGGGGCGATCGTGGTGGACGTTCGGGGAGACCTGGTCGACGAACCGCTCGAGCGGTTCCTCGTTCGCCTTTCTCTGCCAGTCAACGTGCGGGTCGTAGATGGCGAGGCCGAGGGCGCGATCCGCGACAACGAGCCACCGACGATGCCTGGCTTCTCCGCGCCGATTCCGCCGGGAAAGCTCTTCGACGGCGGAGTTGCGCTCGACATCCAAGCTTCGGCGTCAGACGCTGCTGGAATCGCCAGTGTCACCTTCGAGCTCGACGGCGTGCCGTTCGTCGATACGCAGTCGCCCTACGAATGGTCGACCACGACCCCTCTTCCATCTTTGCTGACGACCTACACGATCCGGGCGACGGCGCTCGATGGTCTCGGCAATTCGAAGACTATCCAGACGACCATCCGCGTGCGAGCGGCGCAGATTGCACCCACCCTTCATCCGGACCTGGTCGCGGTCGACTACGACTTCTTCGGTCTCTCCGTGATCGGTCTGCCCGGCGCCGTGACCGACCCGACCGACCCGCCGCTCACGGTGGAAGTGGTAAACCGCAGATCCACCGATTTCCGGAGCGTCCGCACGGAGAGCGATGGCAGCTTCTCGTTGCTGCTGGAAGGTCTGGAGGGAGACAGTTTCGACCTCGTGGCCTTCGATCAGACCGGCCTGCAGAGCGAAACGTTGACTCTGGGTCCGCTGGCTGGCGACGAGGGCAGAGTCGCCGACCTCGACTTCGGAGCCAATCTCGTGGCGGCGCGAGGGTCGATCATCGCTGTCTGCCGATGTTCTTACGACGACGGTTTGAATCAATACCTGGGCGCTTCGCCAGCCCGGGGTAACGTGGGAGCTGGCGCCGGGGGAGGGAATTCACCTGCGATCGTCACCTTCTCCGAGTCGGGTGCGATCGACCTCAGGCTTTTCGACGTAAGTTCGCCGCTCACGCCGACTCTGCAGGGTCAGCTGCAGGTCGGTTTGGACCAGGGCTGGCAAGATCCATGTTCTCCGGGCGCCCAGGCCTGTTCGGTCACTTGCGGCGAGGCAACCGGCTACCAGCCTTGTTTCTGGGAGTGCATCAACTCCTGCCCAAGTGGCGACACCGCCTGCTACGAAGCCTGCGCTCCGAGCTGCGGCGGAGCTGTCTATGACGCCTGCAACAGCCATTGCGAGGCGGGCGCTGCCCTATGCGGACCTTTCGACGCTTGCGCATCGGCAGCGGCGGCGTGCGCGGACTCCTGCAACGCTGCGGGCGGCGGATCCGCCTGCGTCAGCGCCTGTGGAGCGTTTGCGAACGAATGTGCGGCGTCGCCGTCGGCGCCAGGCTGCCTCACGGGTCCGGCGGCCTGCAGTGACTTCTGCTATGCCCTCGTCGATGTCGAGCCGTGCTACTCGGACTGCGCCGCTGCCTGCGGGCCAGAGGACAACGCCTGCTACAACAGCTGCTACGCAGGTTGCGGAGGCGCTCGGATCGACAGCTGTTTGAATCCGTGCGAAGCAGGATGGGACGCGAGCCAGTCGGACCTGTGCACGGCGGACGTCATCTGCGGCGATGCCGCTGTGGCCTGCGCTTCAGCCTGCCAGGCTGCAGGCGGCGATCCGGACTGCACGACCGCTTGTTCTCTCTTCGCCGATGCCTGCGCTACCGGGTCGCCGACGCCGCCGCACTTCTACCGGTACCCCTTTACCGGCTTCGACTTCGCCGACGGCACGGCGGCGATGACCCAGGGTCCCCTCCTGCGGATCGTCGATCTGCGCAATCCGGCGGATCCGGTTCTCGTGGACGCACATCAGAGCCTGAAGCTGCTTCCCGGCACGCCGCCGGCCGGCGACGAGCTGGCGGGAGTCCGACTCGAGGGAGGCTACGCCTACGCGCTGGAGCGCTTGGCGCCGAACCGCTTCTTCGCCGTCGACGTTCACGATCCTGCCCACCCGCGACTCCTCGCGACGACCAGCCTGAACTTGGGCACGGTCGACGACTTCCAGATCGAAGCGGGCACTCTCCATGTCACCGCACGATCGGGTGCGAGTCTCTCTTACCGCAAGTATGCACTCGGCGAGCCGGGGGAACTGTTCGCCACCACCAACTCTGGAGCGGCGACCTTCGCCGCATCGACGTTCTCGAGTCTTGCGGTCGTCGACGATCTCGCTACCTTCCTGCGTTCCGCTTCGAATCCAGGAACAGAGCTCATGTCTTTCCACGGCGAAGCGGACCCGGGAAGCTACCTGGAGTCGACGATCCTCTCTAACTCCACCTGCGGCCAGGGTTCCACATCAGAGGTCGGCGATCTCTTCGTCATCGACTGCGGGGCGGGCGAGATCGCGACCGGGTCGCTCGACACCTCCCTCGCCAGCCATGGCTTCACACTGGATCGCTGGCGCTCCGGTTCGACCCCATTGGGCTACGGTGAGGTTCCACGGCTCCTCGTTGCCGCCGGTCGCCTGTGGACTTTCCCGAGGGCTCGCGGCTACGCGAGCTCGGCGCTCTGGCCATGGCTGGAGGAGTCCCTGCTGACGGTGGAGCTGACGCCGAGCGGGGCGACGGTCATGGGCGCTCCGGGGAGTGCGGCGGGAGCGACGCTTGTCCGGGCTTGGCTCGAAAGTGGCGGTGTGTTCGACGTGCCGGTGGCGACGGACGGTTCTTTCACGCTCGCGCTGTCCGGCGAGCTTCGCGGGGAGAAGGTCACGCTGCAGGCGGTGTTCGAGATCGATGCCACCGGCAACAAGGTCCGGTTGCGACTCCCGCTCGGCAATCCGGGCGGCTCGCTCGACTTGTCGGCGAGCGGTGGGGCGCGGAACGTCGCGCGCGAAGGCGAGCTCCTGGCCGTCTTGCCGCTGGGTATCGATGACGCTGGCTCGGCCCACGTCCTAATCGCCTCGACCGCGCCGACTCTCTCCGTGCTCGCCGAGGTCGCCGTCGAGGGGCCGGTGAGCGACGCGGTGCTACTGGACGGGGTTCTCTACGTCGGCGGCGCGCGGCTCGCGGTTTTCGATCTCGCTGACCCGGCAAGTCCGCTCGCACAGGCGGAGGTCGATCTATTCTCCGGCGCGCCGGTCGAAGCGCTCGTCCTCGAAGCCGGCCGGCTCTGGGCGCTGGGGGCCGAAGGTGGAAGCCAACGCCTGTTGGCGATCGACCTCGCAAGTCCTCTTGCCCCCGTCCCTGTCCCAGGGGAGTCCTTGCTCGTCGCGGACGTGGTCCAATCTCGCCTCTTCGCCCGCGGCGGGGATCTCTACCGCCTCGGTATCGGACGCGTCGAGCGCTACGACCTGCCGCCGGGCGCCCCGCCGGTCCTGAGTGCTTCCGCCACGCCCGCCGGCGTGACGATGACCGATCTCGAGGGTTCTGAAGGTCGTCTCTTCGTTGCAGCGCGCGGGCAAGGGGTGCGGGAGCTTCTTGAGGGTGGAGGAGTGTTCACGCTGGGTCCGGCGCCGTCTCCGGCACTCCCCGTGGCCGGACTCTTCGCGCTGACGGAATCTGGCGGCGAGCGCCTCTGGCGCGCTGCGGGTCTGAGCGGTGCGGCCGAGATCGGAACGACGAAGCGCGTTTCGACCAGCTGTCTTCTCCGCGATGTCGCGGTTGTGGCTTCGGATCCCACCGAGCTGTTGCTCTTGACCAGCTGCGGGCTCGAGAGGGAGGTTCTGCCGTGAGGATCGATCGCCTTCGCACGATCGGCATCGCGACCTCCACGCGATCGCTGCGAATGCGGCTCGAGAGGGCAATGGCCCTCCTCGTCCTTCTCGGGTGTGTCGCGGCATCGGCCGCCATCGCTGCCGATCAGCCCGGCTCGGTGCTCTTCTCTGGCGACTTCGAGTCTGGCACGGTCTGCGCGTGGAGCGCCGCGGTGGGTTGGGCCGGCCCACCTTGCGTTGCTCTGCAGATCGTCATCACCGAGAGCGGAGTTCCGCTCGTCGATGGCGCGCTGTTCAACCGCGACGTGGTGCCGGTCCTGGATACGTCCGGCGGCACCGAGCCGGTTGCCCTCGACGCCACCCTCGATGGAGCTCCGTTCACCTCCGGCTCGACGGTGGCCGGCGATGCGCTCCATCTGCTCGAGGTCAGCGCTGAAGACGCCGACGGATTCCTCGCTCAGCGCACAGTGCACTTTACGATCGATACCGTGGGGCCGGTCTTCCTGTCGGTCGCGCCGCCGGAAGGGTTCGTCACTGGGGCGTCGTCGGTGACCCTGTCGGGGGAGGTTTCCGGCGCGACGGCCCTGACCGTGAACGGCGCTTCCGTCGGGCTCATCAACGGCCTCTTCACCTCCGCCCCGCTGCCGCTCGCGGAAGGACCCCAGTCCCTCCTCCTGGTCGCGACGGACCTGGCTGGAAACTCCTCTCCGCTCGCGCGTCAGATCGTGCGCGACTCGCTCTCGCCCGGGGTCACGATCTCGATGCCGGCTCCAGGTGTCGTGGGAAGCTCCCCGGTCGCCGTCGCGGGTACCGCCACGGACCCACACCTCGCTCAAGTGCTCGTCAACGGCCAGACCGCATCGGTCGCCGGAGCCTCCTTCAGTCTGAGTGATCTCGTTCTCGTCGAAGGGTCGAATGAGATCGTCGCCGAGGCTTTCGACGCGGTCGGCAATCCACCCGGAACCGCGAGCATTTCGGTGACGCTCGACACTCAGGAGCCAGTCCTTTCCTTCCGCGAAAGCGGATTGCCTTTGGCCGAGGGCGCTCAGTTCAATCGAACGGTGTCGCCGGTCGTCGTCGCGACCGACGCGACCCAGGTCGCTCTGAGCTCGACGCTCAATGGCGTGCCGTTCGCATCGGGGACTCCTGTCGCTGACGAGGGTACCTACACGCTGGAGGCTACGGCGCTCGACGAAGGTGGCCACTCCGCCCACCTCGCGACGAACTTCGTCATCGACAAGACGGCGCCGACTTTCGTCACCGTGCTCCCCCCCGACAACTCTCTGATCTCGGCTCCTTCGGTCACCCTGTCCGGCGAGGTTGCGGGTGGGACGTCGGTGACGGTCGACGGTCTGGCCTGTACCCTTTCGGTCGGTGCGTTCGCCTGTCCGTCTTTCTCGCTGACCGACGGCGAACGGACCTTTCTGCTGCGGGCGCGCGATGCCGCGGGCAACGAGACGCCGCGAGCGCACCGTATCCGCCGCGATGGAACTGGACCCGCGGTCGTCATCACGACCCCGACCGAGGGGGCCTACTTGGCTCTCTCGGAGATTGCGGTCGCCGGCACAGCTGTCGATCCGAACCTGGCCGAGGTGCGTGTCAACGGCGTGTTGGCGAATCTCGTCGGGGACGCATGGAGCGCCGGTCCGCTCGCCTTTGCCGAAGGTGCCGCAGCACTTCAGGTGACGGCTCGCGATACGGTCGACAACGCGACGGTCGTCGCTCGTCTGGTCACGATCGACACTCTCGCGCCAGATCTCGAACTGCTCGAGTCGGGGGCTCCGCTCGCCCCAGACGCGCTCTTCAATCGGACGGTGGCGCCGGTCATCGCGGTTGCAGACGCCTCGCCATGGACGCTGGTCGCGACGCTGGACGGTGCACTCTTCGCCTCGGCCACACTGGTCGCGAGCGAGGGGATACACCTCCTCGAGGCGACGGCGACGGATGCTGCCGGGAACTCGGTCACGCGGCAGGTGAGCTTTCGCATCGACGCCAGCCCGCCGGCGCTAATTGCGATCTCTCCCGCTGACGGTTTCGTCACGGCAGCGGCCGAGATTCACCTCCAGGGGCAGGTTCTCGGCGCCGACGCGCTTACGATCGATGGCGTCCCCGTGCCGCTCCTCGGCGATCAGTTCGTCTCCGGTCCTTATCCCCTGGCGGAAGGTGAGCGCACCTTCGCGATCGTGGCGCGCGACGCTGCGGGAAATGAGCTCAGCCGGACACATCGAGTGCTCCGCGATGTCACGGCGCCCACGGTGGCGATCCTGCAGCCTTCCGCGGCCGCTCTCGTCGGAGTGAGCGCCGTGCAGGTCACCGGCCAGGCCACGGATCCGCACCTCGTGTCGGTCGCGGTCAATGGCGTGACGGCTTCGATCTCCGGCCCGGGGGGCTCGGGTATGCGTACCTGGGTGGCGCCACAGGTGCCGCTCATCGAAGGCGAGACGACGCTGATGGCGGTCGCGGAAGACCGCGCCGGGAACTCGTCTTCTGCGAGCCGAGTGGCGGTGCGGGATTCGCAGGCTCCGACGATCACGATCACCGACCCAGCGGCGGGAAGCGTGGTGCCCGAAGCGGCGGTGGTCGTTTCCGGCGCGGTGGACGACCCGAACCTGGATCGCGTCACCGTGCAAGGGATCACCGCTTCCGTAGAAGGCGGGAACTTCTCGGCATCCGTCGCGCTCGTAGAGGGCGACAACACGCTCCTTGTGCGGGCGACGGATCGGCTCGGCCAAGCGGCAGAGGCGACCCGCCTCGTGCGTCGCGACTCCACCGCGCCAGGACTCGAGATCGTTTCGCCGGTCGAGGGTGGCCGTATCGCCGCCACGAGCGTCGCGGTCTCGGGGGCGATCCAGGAGTCCGACGCGTTGACGCTGACGGTCAACGGCGTCGTCGCGACGATCGCCGGCACCAGCTTCTCGGTTGCCGCCGTGCCGCTCGTCGAAGGGGACAATCGCCTGATCGCCAGGGCACGGGACGTCAACGGCAATGAAGGCGTGCGGACGAGGATGGTCGTGCGCGACACGATCGCCCCGACGGTTCTCGGCACCGTGCCGCCTGCCGGAGCGCTCGGCATCGATCTGACGACCGTCTTCTCGGTGCAACTTTCGGAAGAGCCTGGGCCAGCGAGCGTCAACGCTCTGCACCTGGAGACCGACGAAGGTCTGATGCTGCCCGCGGCTGTGGAGATCTTCGGAACCAGGCTGCGGCTGACTCCAGCGGCGCCGCTGCCGTCTTCCGGACTCGTACGGCTTCTCCTCGAGCCTGGCATCGTCGATCTCGCGGGCAATCCGCTTGCGGCGGGCGCTACCTTCGAATTCTCCACCACGGACGCGGTCGCGCCAGCGGCTCCGACGATTCCATCGACGCCAGCGCGATTCCTCTGCGTCGATGAGATCCTGCTCGCCGGCTTCGCGGAGGCAGGGCACTGGGTGGAGGCGGCAGGCGGCGCCGGCGCGGCTCGCGTTCGCGCCGCGACGGACGGTGCATTCAGCATGGCCGTGCCGCTCATCCCCGGCGCCGTCAACCGCCTCACGGTGACTTGCCTCGACGACGCGGGCAACAGGTCGCTGGCCACCGAGATCGAGGTCGTGCACGACTGCAGCGCGCCGGTGGTCGAGGGCGTCGAGGCGACCCCTGCCGGCTTCTCGATCCAGTTCAGCGAAGCGATCGATCCAGCCAGCTTCGCAGGCTCGATTCTCGTCTCGGGAGCGGCTGGTGCGATCGACGGCAGCCTGCTGCTGGAAGACGATCTCGCCCTCTATACCGCGGCGGGAGCGCTCCCCGAGGGGGCTATCCGGGTCGAGGTGCTTCGCCAGCCGCGAGATCTCGCGGGAAACCTCCTGGCCTATTCCTGGGTCTCGGTCTTCGGCGGCGAAGCGGCGGAGAGTTTCTTCGTAGCCACAGTGATCGACGACGCTGTGGGGCGCCCGCTCGCCGGCGCGAGGGCCCGGGTGCTCACCACCAACGGTGCTCCTGCGACCGGCCCGGCTCTCGAGTCGACGAGCGCAAGCGACGGCGCGCTCTCCGTACCGGTGGCCGTAGGCACGCATCTCGTAGCCTTCGAACGACCCGGTTTCGTCCCGGTTTTTCGCTTCGTGACGACAGAAGCGCAGCAGGGAGCGGATGTCATCGATCCACGACTGACACCGATTTCTTCAGCGGTGACAGTGGGCCCCGAAGGCGGGCAGCTCGGGACGGAGCCGTCGCTTTGGGGTGCGGCGGCGCATCTGGTGATTCCAGCGGGGGCGCTTGCCGATCCTGCTGAGATTTCTCTGACGGGTCTCTCGGAACAGGGCCTGCCGCGCCTGCTGCCGTTCGGCTGGTCGCCGCGCGCCGCGGTCTGGATCGGACCGGAAGCAGCGGAACTGCTTCTGCCAGCGGCGCTCGCTTTGCCGATCGACGTCGCCCCCGGCTCGACAATCGCCTGGGTTCATCTGGATCCAGAGACGCGGTCCTGGAGAGTGGAAGGGGTAACTGCGCTCGGGGTCGCCGAACTCGAGCTTCCGGTCGCTTCCCCGGGAGCCTGGGCGGTCGTCGAAGCCGATCCGCCCCCCTTCGCGGTGCCATCTGCCGTCGTCGGTGAGCCGTTGGGCTCGCTTCCAGTTCCGCCTAGCGACTCGATTCTCACGGCAACGCTGAGTTTCGACCCCGAGACCGTTCTGCCAGGCCAGAGGAGCTTGGCGACGGTCGAGTACACGTCCTCCGAAGGCTCGGCTTCGGGTGCGACGGTCACCCTGTCGATCGCCGAAGTGCTGCAGTTGTTCGACGGCTCGACGCGCATGTCTCCCTCCTTCCGCTCCGATCTCGTCGTCTACCGCAGTACGGAGGGGGCGCGCTCGCAGTTTCTCTTGGGCGCCTCCGAGGCGGCGCTTCGGTTGCCGATCGAGCTCGGCGAAGAGAACGTCACGGTCTTGCCTTACGGCGGCGAGAGCGTACGGGGCAATGTGCTCGGCCCGCAGGGTGGTTCGGTGCTCGACCCATCCGGTGACTGCGTCGACGTCCCCGCCGGAGCCCTCGTCCGCCCAACGCCGGTGCAGGTCGAGTCAGCTGCTTCGGCCTCGCTGCCTCTGCCTGTGCCTCCAGGCTTCGCCTGGGCTGGTGCGCTGCAGGTCGATTTCTCCGGTGAGACGCTTCTTGCACCGGCCAACCTCTTCCTCGCGCTTTCCGAGCCGCCGGCGCCCGGAGAAGGCGGCATCCTCTTCGGCGTCGACTCGCTCGACGGCGGCGAGCGCAGGTGGCGGCCGCTCGCGACGATTGCTCCATCGGGTTCGGGCTGGCAGAGCGATGCGATCCTGTCGGAGGACCTGGCCTGGCCAGGAGTGACTCGTGGGGGCCTGTACCTTTTCGCTCGAGCGTTGAATCCGTTCGGCCTCGTCCGAGGATCTGTGTTCGACGTCGGCGGCGGGACCGTAGCGACAGCTCTCGTCATCGCGGACACGGTGGACTGGATCCAGCTCTCCAGCACCGACGGACGTTACGCCTTTCCGGCGTGGGTCGGTCCAATCGCGCTCACTGCGACCAAAACTTCGACCGGCGACCAGGGCAGCGGCGCTGCAGTGGTCGCCGCCGACGAGCGCGTCGATCTCGATCTCCTGCTCGCTGTCGTCCGCCCGTCGGTCGTTTCGACGACGCCGGCCTCCGGCGCTGGAGGTATTCCTGTCGGAATCGAGCCGGTAGTGCAGTTTAGCGAGCCAGTGGAGCGAGCATCGCTCACCGCTGCGCTGACTCTGCGGCCGGTCGGCGGCCTGCCGCTGGCGTTCGACATTCACCACCTGGGCGCGCAGGTGACGCTTGAGCCCGCAGTTTCGCTCGAACCGGGGACGACTTACGAGCTCGAGATCGGCGAAGGAGTGCGAGACCGCCAGGGCCACGGCATGGCGGCGCCTGTGATGGTGTCGTTCACCACGCAGACCGCCTCGCTGCCATCGACCGTCGACCTCAGTCGCGTGCTGCTCTATGCTCCGAGCACGAACGGCGAGTCGCGAATTCAGGGGCTGCCCGGGGCGGCGCCGGCGGGGACGCTGGTCTTTGTCGAGAACCTGACCCGCCTCGCAGCAACCGTTTCAGTCTTTGCCGAACAGGACGGTGGGTTCGAGCTCTCGATCGTCGCCCACGTTACCGATCGCCTTCTGCTGCACGTGCTGGTTCTTGGTGCGAACGAGGTGGTCGCGATCCTTGGGCCGTTCCGCACAGCCGACGGCCGGGGCGCCTACGTCGGCGCCGAAGGCGCGACCTTCACCACCATCGACGGCTGGACCTTCACGGTGCCGGCAACAGCATTCTCCAGGACGAGCGTCGTGCACGTGGCGCCGCGGGTCACGGGCCAGTTGCCGGTGGCGCTGCCTGCGTCATTCGTCGAGGGAGTGAGTTTCGCGCTCGACTTCGGCGGTGCTTCGCCAACCAAGGCGATCGAACTCGCCCTCCCAGCGCCCGCGGGTGCTCCGGCAGCGCGGCCGATCCTGGTGCTGCGCGAAGTTCGGGCGGCGGGGGCGCATGGCTGGATGCTCCACGAGCTTGCCCTGCGCGAGAACGAGCGCCTCACGACACTTGCCGCGGGGGTGGCGCCGTTCGACTTCAACCTCTTCTCGGCGATCGCCTTTGCGGCTGACGGCGAATCCAGTGACGCATCTGGTGCGGCGCCCTCCCTGGCGGAGCTCGCCGCGGTCAATCCGGGCTCGATGCTCCCAGGGCTCGCCTTCGCCGGCAACTACACCATTTCCTGGACCCCTGAGCCGATCGGCTTTCTTGGCTTCCCGACGAACTTCTGGAGCAACGCCTACGTCGAGACCGGACTCTCCGGGATCGTCACGGTCTTGAACGGCGCGATCGCTTCACTGCTCGAGAGTTCCGCCGTGCTCATCCCGGCGCTGCTCGGCACTCCGGTCGCGGTGACGGTGCACGATGGCACCTCCGGCTTCGTGCTCTATCAATCGGAGCCGGGAGACCTCGCGCCACCTCCGGGCGATGGCGGCATCGCGGAGGTCCCGCCGGAGGCTTTCGGCGATTCGACGGCGCCCTACCCTCTGGCAGCCTCGCCGGTGCGGCTCTTCGTCCTCGATGGGGCCAAATCCTCTGGTGGCGAGCCTGACCGCGGAATGACCTTCCTTTTCGCCGGCGACGGCATCGGGATCACCGGAGCGGTGGGCTCGATGGCGGCCGAGACGCGCTTGCGGCTTCTGGGCCTCGACGACGATCTCGCCGTCTTCACCACATCTGCCGGCGACGGCTCCTTCGAGTTGCAGGCGACTGTGGAGGAGGGGCATCGATACCTCTTGGCCATCGGCGCCCGCATTGATGCCACTACGGTGCTAGAGATCGAGTGGGGCGAGCCGCTCGGCGACGCGCTCGGCGCGGTCCGAGTGCTCGACGATGTCGGTCGCGTCCTGGGGGTCGATGTCAAGTTCGGCACCGATCGCTCGGTGATCGAGATCGCGCCGCGCGGTGCCTGGCCGACCGATCGTCCGCTCCGCCTCGAGTTCGGACCGACGATCGCCGATCCGTCCGGGAACAGGTGGGGCAAGACGCTTGACCTCGACTTTCGCGCCCGCGCGAGTCAGGTAGTGGGGCAGTATCCGTTCGAGCACGTCTACGACGTGGCGCGGCTCGGCGACCTTCTCTTCGTCGCCGCCGGGCAGCAGGGGCTCGCGGTCCTCGATGCTTCCGATCCCTCGGAACTCGCGAACGTCATGCCGGGAGGGCTCACCTTTCCGCTGCCCTACTCAGATGTCGTCAGGGCGGTAGCGGTCGACGCGCACGGACGCGTGCTGGTGGCGGGCGGCGGGATTGCCAACTTCGGTGTGGCACGCGTCTTCGATCCGCTGAAGCTGCCGCAGATCATCTCCGCACCCGACCCGATCGCAGCACGCGGACTTGCCTGGCGCGGGACGACGATCGTCTCCGACCGCCTGGGTGGAACGGGCACGCAGCTCCCGGCGGGAACGCCGCGCCGCGTGACGCTCTTCTCGGACGACCTCTCTTCGCGCTGGCAGACGGGGGAGCCAGCGCCGGATGGGCTCGTGGGAGTGTTTGCGGCGGGCACCGGTGGCGCGCTGGGAACGCTTTCGGTCAGCGGGAACGGCGCCGGTTCCGGCGCGCCGGTGACGCTGCGCAATCTCACCCGGGGGGCCTCTTCGCGCGCCGATGCGGATTCCGGCGGCAGCTTCGCGGTCTTGCTCGCTGCTGCACCTGGCGACCGCGTGGAGCTGCTGCGCAACCGCGCAACGATCGCCTATCTCGCGACGCTGGGCGCCGGCGCGCTGTCGCGCAAGCGCTTCCCGCGCGTGCCTTACATGCTGCCCGCGATCTTCGTCGGCGGGCTTGTCGGCGCGGCGGTCAATTTCTGGTCGCCGGGCGCGGTGCTGGTCGTCGGCGCCCTACCC
>JBGARM010000460.1:0-2690 GCA_044230215.1 Thermoanaerobaculia bacterium
CTTCCTCGCCAGCGCGGCGGCCACCCACGGTCGCCCAGGGCTCGCGCTCGCCCCGGGCGCGCTCGCGGCGCTCGCGGCCCGGCGTTGGCCGGGCAACATCCGCGAGCTCAGGCAGACGATCGAGCGCGCCGCGATCGTCGCCCCCGAGGATCTGCTGACGGCGAACGACCTGGCGGCGGAGCCCGGGGGACCGGTGCCGGCGCTCTCGGCCGCCGGGCGGCTCGAGAGCCTCGAACGGGCGGCGATCGAGCGAGCCCTCACCCTTCACCGCAACAACCTCACGCGCGTCGCCGCCGAGCTGGGGATCACCCGCCAGGCGCTCTATCGCCGGCTGGAGAAGCACGGGCTCGCGCGCGCCGGCGACCCCGTGGAATGAGCGGCCGCTGGCGTGGGCATGCGCTCCGCGAGAGGCCAGCGTGACGCTCGGCCGGCGCGTTCCGCTGCTCCTCGGCCTGCTGTTCGTGCCGCTCGCCGCCCTGGCGGCGTTCGCCGCGCGCTCCTCCACTCTCGGCCTCGCGCTCGCCGAGGCTGCGGTCCTCGTCGCGCTCGCCGCCTCCTGGCGGTTCCTCCGCCTCGGTCGGGCGGCCCGGGAGCTCGCGCGCAGCGGCAGCGAGCTACTCGCCGAAGGGGACTTCACCACACGCTTCCGCCCTTTCGGGCAGCGCGACGTCGATGAGCTGGTGGCTCTGTTCAACACCCTCTCGGAAGAGCTCCGGCGGGAGCGCATGCGGCTCGAGGAGCGCAACCTCCTTCTCGGCAAGCTCGTCGCGGCCTCGCCGGCGGGCGTCGTCATGCTCGACCTCGACGGCCGCGTCGACCTCGTCAATCCGGCCGCGGCGGCGCTGCTGGGACCCCTTCCGCCGGGAGCCGAGCCGCTCGTCGGACGGCGTGCGGCCGACCTGCCGCCGCCGTTCGCAGCCGCGGCCGGGCTCGCTCCCGGCGGCGTGCAGATCGTCGCGCTGGCCGGCGGCCGGCGCGCCCGGATCGCGCGGGCCGAGTTCGAGGACCGCGGCTTCGGGAGGACCTTCCTGCTCCTCGAGGAGATCACCGAGGAGGTGCGGGCCAGTGAGCGTTCGGCCTACGAGAAGGTCATCCGGATGGTCTCGCACGAGGTCAACAACTCGGCCGGCGCGATCGCCTCGCTGCTCGAGTCGTCGCGCGCGATGCTGCGCGCAGCACACCGCACCGAAACGGCAGACGCAATCGCGACGGGCATTGCGCGAGGCAGGAGCGACGCCGTGGAGATCGACGAGGCGCTGGCGGTCGCGGGAGACCGGATCCGCCACCTCGCCGCTTTCGTCGACGGCTTTGCCGAGGTCGTGCGCCTGCCCGAGCCCGTGTTTCGCCCCTTCGATCTCGCGGGGTTGGCGCGCGATCTGGTGACGCTGCATCGCGCCGAGGCGGCGCGCCGGTCGCTGACGGTCGAGCTCGAGATGCCGAGCGACTCCTGCGCGCCCCTGACCGTGTTCGCCGACCGCGAGCAGGTCGAGCAGGCCGTCGTCAACCTGCTGCGCAACGCCTTCGAGGCGGCACCGGCCGGGGGGAGTATCGAGTTGCGGCTCGCGGCGAGCGGACGCGCGGCGACGCTGGCGATCCGCGACAGCGGCTCAGGGCTCACGCCGGCGGTCGCAGCGCAGATCTTCACCCCGTTCTTCTCGACCAAGCGCGACGGCCGGGGCCTCGGCCTCACTCTGGTGCGGGAAGTGGCGCTGCGCCACGGCGGCGAGGTCGGCCTGCAGAATCATCCCGACGGGGGCGCGGTGGCGGAGCTGCGGCTGCCGCTCGCCGCAACGCACCCGCCGGACGCCTCGGCCACCTAGTCGGCGGCCCACCAGCCGGTGGCGACGGCGAGCTCGGCGTTGAGAACGCTCGCTCCGGCGGCGCCGCGCTCGGCATTGTGGCCGAGAAGCGAGAACTTGAGACCGAGCACCGGGCACTCGCGCAGGCGGCCGAGGTGCACGGCCATTCCGGAGACCGCCGCCGCCGAATCGGCGAGATCGAGGCGCGGCTGCGGACGCTCGGGGCGGTCGTGCAGGACGAGCGGCGGCTGCGGAGCGGAGGGCAGGCCGAGATCCTGCGGCAGGGCACGGAAGGAAGCCAGGACCTCGCGCACGAGCGCCAGCGACGGGTTGCCCGCCAGGCGGACGCTCACCGCTTCGGTGTGCCCGTCGACGACCGGCACGCGGTGGCAGAGCGCCGAGACGCGCGCGGTCGCCTCCACCACGCCTTCGCCGACCAGCGCGCCGAGCATCTTGCGCGTCTCCTCCTCGACCTTCTCCTCCTCGCCGCGGATGTACGGAATCACGTTGCCGAGGATGTCGAGCGCCGGCACCCCCGGATAGCCCGCGCCGCTCGCCGCCTGCATCGAAGTCATGAGCACCGCCTCGACGCCGAAGGCGGCGTGCAGGGGGCCGAGCGCCATGGCCAGCACCGTCGCCGTGCAGTTCGGATTGCAGACGATGGCGCCGGAGTAACCGCGCTCGCGGCGCTGGCGCGGCACGAGGCCGAGGTGGGCGGCGTTGACCTCCGGAACGACCAGGGGCACGTCGGCCTCCATGCGATAGGCGGAGGCGTTCGAGAACACCCAGCTGCCGGCGATGGCGAACAGCGGCTCGAGCTCGCGCGCCGGCGCACTGTCGAGGGCGCTGAAGACGATGCCGGCCGGCGCCGCCTGCGGCGTGCATGCCGCG
>JBGARM010000461.1:0-2667 GCA_044230215.1 Thermoanaerobaculia bacterium
GCGCCGTGGGCGACGGAACAGCGGCGCCTCGTCGAGCGCCTGCACCTGGACTTCGTGCGCGCTGGTGCGCGCCTCACGGACGATGCCGGGCAGCGACACGACGCCATCCTGGTTCACCAGCCGCACGGGCTTGCCGTTCTCGAGCCCCCAGCGGCGCGCGACGTCGGCATGGATCCAGACTTCGTTCTCCGGCATCGCCTCGTGCAGCAGCGGATTGGTCTGCGTGCGGGAGAAGGTGTGCACCGGCGCGCGCCCGAACAGCAGGCGAAAGTAGCCGGCCGGCGGCTCGGCGTGCGGCGTGTACGCAGGCACCGCGTCGAACCCCTTCTCGGCCAGCTGCGTCGACCAGAACTCGACCTTTCCCGAGGGTGTCGGAAACACCAGCGCATGCCCCTCTTCGACGTTGATCGGGCGATGCGGACCGACGACGACCCCTTCACGCTTCATCCGCGCCAGGTCGACCCCGGTGCCCGCCAGCCGCGTTTCGAGATACTCCTCGATGTTCTTCCACGGAAAGAAGGCGCCGAGTCCGAGCTTCCCGGCCAGCTCCCGCGCGATCCACCAGTTGGGGCGTTGCTCGCCGGGGGAGTCGACGACCGGCTGGCGCAGCGAGACGAACGGCTCGCGGAACGCCTCGGTATTGAAGTCGTCGTAGCGCTCGAGATAGACCGACTCCGGCAACACGACGTCCGCCCAACCGGCGATCTCCGACGGCACGACATCCACGACCACCATGAGGTCGAGGGCCTGGATGGCGCGGATCGTCTCCTCCTGGTTGGGCAGTGCCTGCAACAGGTTCGTCGCGTAGACGAACCAGCCCTTGATCGGATAGGGCGTGCCCGAGAGCGTCGCGGCGCGGATGCCGTTGGTGAGCCCGAGGTCGGCGAACGGATACTTCGCCGCCGGGTTGTCGACCGCGCCGCGCTCGCTGTGCGGGTAGGGCGGGTAAGGGTACTTGGCGAGAGCGAAGGAGGCCGGGAAGTAGAAGCCGCCCTCCCGGCCCCAGTTGCCGAGCAGCGCGTTGACCAGGGCGATCGCCCGGCTGCGCTGCGCGTCGTCGCCGTACCAGGTGACGTGCCGACCGGGATGCACCAGCGTCGCGGGACGGTGGCGCGCCATCTCGCGCGCGGTCTCGCGGATCGCTTCGGGCGCGAGCGTCGTGATCGGATAGGCCCACTCCGGCGTGTAGCCGGCAATCGCCGAGCGAAAGGCGTCGAAGCCGAAACCGTGGCTCTCGACGAAATCGCGATCGTAGAGATTCTCGCTCACCAGCACGTTCATCCAGGCGAGCAGCAGCGCGATATCGGTGCCCGGTTTGACCGGCAGGTAGTGCTTCGCCTTGCTCGCGGCGACCGAGAAGCGCGGATCGGCGACGATCACCGTGGCGCCCGCGCCGACCGCTTCCGCGAACTCCTGCACCTGGCTGTTGTGCATGTTCTCGCCCAGATGCGAGCCGACGAGCACCAGGCAGCGGGCCTTGGCGATGTCGGTCCGCTCGGGCGTCGCGACCTCTTCACCGAAGGTCAGTTGGAAACCGACGTCGCGTGGCCCGCGGCACTGCGCGTAAGAGGGAGCCACGAGGTTCGGCGTGCCGAACGCCTTGAAGGTGTGCTTGAGAAAGTTGCCGCCGATGCCGTGGCTGAAGAAGGCGACCGCCTCCGGGCCGTGCTCGACCTTGATCTTCTGCAGCTTCTCGGCGATGAAGTTGAGCGCCTCGTCCCAGGTGACCTCGACCCACTCGTCCTCGCCGCGGTTCTTGCGCCGCAGTAGCGGCGAGCGCAGGCGATCGGCGTCGTAGTAGGTCCCGACGCCGCCGGTGCCGCGCGGGCAGAGGCGGCCGCGCGACAGCGGATCGGCGGGGTTGCCCTCGATCTTCCACAGCCGCCCGTTCTTCTTCGTGGCGATGGCGCCGCACTTCCAGAAGCAGAGATCGCAGAAGGTGGGAACGGTTTCGATCCGGTCGCCCGGCTGGGCGGCACCGAAGAACTCGGCCCAGGCGGGGGTGCCCGGAGACAGGGCCGCCGCAGCCCCTGCACCGGCAACTCCGGCACCGATCTGGAGAAAACGTCGTCGGGAGAGGATCGTCATGGCATCGGCTCCGTGACGAATCGTTTCAAGCGCGAAACATCGCTGAAACACCCGATCTGAGGAGCGCAGCCCCACCCCGACAGGTGGGACCCGGCGGCGAGTCAGAGGCCAGTGACCCGCAGCCGCCGCGAGACCCGCCAGAAGGCGACCCAAAGGCATGCGGCCACGGCGATCGACAGTGCGGCGGTCGCGGGCGCGTCCCGCAGGAGGAAGAACTCGATTCCCGCGGAGCTGCCGTGAATCGAGAACGGCAGGAGGGTGGCGAAGATCGCGCACCCCATCAGCCAGCCGCGGCGGCGCAGCAGGCGGGCGGCGAAATTGCCGGTGCCGCAGCCCATGTCGGCGATGACGTGCTCGGGGCGAAGGTCGAGCAGCTCGGCTTCGCGGCGCAGTTCGTGATGGCGCTCGGCGTCATCGCCGTCGCCGCGGCCGGTCTCGGCCTGGCGCTCGCTTTCGGGCTCGGCTGCAGGGAGCTCGCGCGCGACTTCCTGGTCGAGTACCTGCGGTCGCTCGACGACGAGGGTCCGAAGAGGCCGCTCTGATGTCCGCCCGCCAGGGATTCGAGCTGCGGCACGTCGT
>JBGARM010000462.1:0-2662 GCA_044230215.1 Thermoanaerobaculia bacterium
ACTCCAGCCCAGGAGTCAAACTCTGCAGCAAAAGCTACTTATGCGCGGTTTCGAGGCTCGATTGTGGCGCCGGAGGCGTGCGCGCGGCACACACCTGTGCGTGCAGCACACTTTCGGGACGAGCTCAGCCGATATGCAGGGCGATCTCGCCGCTCGCCGCGCTGGCGTCGCTGGCGAGCGCCGTGAGCCGTGTCGCGACGGTGCCGGCGTCGCGCAGCCGCCTGCGCGGGTCCGGATGCAGCAGCTCGCTGAGCAGCCCGGCGACGCCATCGCGCAGCGGCGCCCGTTCGAGCACTTCGGGCGAAGCGTCCAGCCGCGCGATGGCGAGCGCCATCTGCAGTGTCGGCTGTCCCTCGCCCCAAGGCAGGTGACCGATGAGCGCCTCGAACAGCACCACCCCCAACGACCAGAGATCGCTCGCCTCGTCGACAGCCTCGGAGCGCAGGATCTCGGGCGCCATGTACGGCAGGGTGCCCACCATCGTCGCCGCCTCGGTCAACGTCGTCCGCGCGGCGCCGCGCGCCAGGCCGAAGTCGAGCAGCACGAAGCGGCCGTCCGGCAGGCACATGATGTTGCCGGCGGTGACGTCGCGGTGGATCACGCCGTGGGCGTGCAGCGCCTGGAGTGCCGAGGCGATCTGGGTGCCCATCTGCAGCGCGCGGCGCTCGGAGAGCTTGCCGCGCGTCAGCCGTTGCGCCAGGGTGTCGCCGGGGAGGAGCTCCATGGCGAGATAGAGCCTGCCGGCGTGCTCCCCGCGCTCGAGCAGACGCACGATGCCGGGATGCTCGATGGCGGCGACGATCTCGCCCTCCGCCTCGAGACGTCTTCTGGCGGTCGGATCGGCGGTCTGCTCGGGGAAGAGGATCTTCACCGCCGCCGGCGTCCCGTCGTGGACGTTCACAGCACGGTAGACCTCGCCCATGCCGCCGGCGCCGATGCGCTCGATGAGCTGGTAGGCGCCGATCTTCTGCGCCGACTGGCGCACGATCTCGGCCAGCGGCAGGCGGATCTCCGGCAGGAGCAACCAGCGGTCGCGCTCGACCCGGAGCTCGCTCGAGTTGGCGTCCAGAGGGGCGCCGCGCGACAGGATGTGCTCGGCGACCAGGCGCGCGATGGCGGCGTCGACCCGCTCCATCGCCGCCCGCGAGTCGCTGAAGACGGCCGCCAACGCCTCGCGCACGTCGCCGTCGGTCACCGTCCCGGTGAAGCCCTGCCGCGCCACCGTCGCGAAAACCAGCCGCGCCGCGAGATCGAGCTGCAGCCACTCGCCGCGCGCCTCCGAGACGTGCCTCCAGCGCGCCGCCTCCTGCGCCTGCCAGGCTCCCTCGAGCGCCATCGCCGCCTGCGCTGCGAGGGCCGAGAGGTGGGCGAGGTCCGACTCGTGCGCGGCGCGCGCGCGCTCGCCGCCGACGGCGAGCAGCCCGAAGGCCGTCTCGCCGGAGACCAGCGGCGCGGCGAGCAGCAGGCCCGCGCGATAGAGCTCGCCCAGCGGGCCCGCGGCGTTGCCGGCGTCCATCATCGCCTCCGCCAGCCGCAACGGCCGCCGCCAGTCGGCGAACAACAGTGCGACGCTCTCCGGATCGAGCACCAGCTGCGACTCGAGCCACGCCTCGCGGCGATGCGCGGCCCGCCCCTCGCGCGCTGCGAAGACGAGCCGCGGCGCCTCTCCCCAGCGCGCGACGAGCGCGCGCTCGAGCTCGCGGCCGATCACTTCCGGCTCGAGCACCCCGGCCACGCTGCGGCTGAAGTCGACCATCCCCTCGAGCTCCCCAGCCCGGCGCCTGAGCTGCGCGACGCGTGCGCGCTGCACGGCGAAACCGAGGGCGACGAGGGCGAGCGCAGCGACCGCGAAGAACCAGGGACGCCGCCAGAACGGAGCGGCGATCGACACTGGCAACGTCGCCGACTCTCCCCAGTTTTCGCCGTCGAGCGAGGCCTGAACGATGAAACGATGGTCGCCTGCAGGCACCGCCGGATACTCGGCATGGCGGCGCGCCCCCGCCTCGACCCAGTCGCGATCGACGCCGCCGAGGCGATAGCGGAAGCGCAGGCGATTCGGGGCACGAAAGTGAAACGCGGTGTAGTCGAGCTCCACCCGATAGTCGCCGGGGCCGAGCTCGATCGCCGCGTCGGCAGCCACCCGCCGGCCATCGATGCGCACCTCCTCGATGCGCGCCGCCGGCGAAGGCAGCGGTTGGACGGCGCCGGGATCGACCATCGCCGCACCTTTCATCGAGGCGAACCAGAGCTTGCCGTCGCGCGCCCGGATGCCGGCGCTGCCGTTGCCGCCCTCGAAGGTCGCCGAGGCCAGACCGTCGTCGACGCCGAAGAGGCGGTAGCGCACCTTCGGCAGAGCGCCCGAGAAGTAGGCGTCGAGGTCGGCGAGGGCCATGCGATAGAGGCCGCGCGCACAGGAGATCCAGAGGTAGCCCAGACCGTCGTCGACGATGGCCCACGCCGTGTCGTCGAAGAGTCCGTCCTGCCGCCGCAGGAGGCGGAACTCACCTGCGTGATAGCGCACGATGCCGCCTTCGAGCGTGCCGAACCAGAGGTCGCCGCGCGAGTCCTCGCTGGAGCTCATGAAGAGCTGGTGGAGCGGCTCGACCGGCGTCTCCTGGCGCACCACCGTGCCGTCGACGGCGACCTCGAAGAGGCCGTCCTT
>JBGARM010000463.1:0-2661 GCA_044230215.1 Thermoanaerobaculia bacterium
GCATCACGTCGCCGAACAGCGGCAGCGAGAAGCGGCGCAGGAACTCGTCGCCGGCCGGAGCGTCGGCGAGCGTCCCGTCGAGGAAGCGGAGCACCGGGTAGAAGGCGACCCCGGCGATCGCGAGGTGCGCCCCCCAGAGGAGCAGCACGAGGCGGGGATTGCGCCAGGTGCGGCGGAGCGCGGTGGCGGTAGCCGTTAACAGGTTCATGTCGATCACATTCCCAGCAGGGCCATGCCCTGCTGCAGCCAGAAGAGGAACCCGGTGGCGAGCTTGCGCGCCGCGGCCGGGTCGGGTTCGAGGCGGCGCTCGTTGTTCAGCCGGTCGGCGTCGAGGGCGAGCTTGGCGTCGGGATCGAGGCGCACCTCGAGGAGCTTTTCCGGGCGCTCGAACTCCCATCGCGCCCAGCGCCGGCCGTCGTCCCAGAGGCGGCGCTCGGGCTCCTTGCCGGCGAAGACGAGCTCGACCTCGACCGGCAGGATGACCTCGCCGCGCTGGCGCAGCTCGAGAATGCTGCGGTAGTTGCGGGTCTCGGCCTCGTCCGCTGCCTGCTCGAGCTCGACGGCCTTCTTCTCGTCGATCTCGACCTCCTTGCCGTCCACGACGACCTTGCCGCGCGCCTGCGGAGCCGGCTCACTGGTGAGGTTGAGAATCGCCGGATCGAGCACGCCCGGGCTTTCGACCGTCTGCGCGAAGAAGCCGTCGAGGTCGCGCCCCGAGATCTCTTCGGCCACGGCGTAGAAGTCGGCGCCGCGCGGATGGCCGAAGCGGAAGCGCTCGTGGTAGGTCCGCATGACGCGCGCCATGGTCTCGCTGCCGAGGATCCCTTCGAGCGTCTCGAGCATCAGCGCCGGCCGCGCGTAGGCGTTGAAGCCGTACTGATTGCGCGAGAACTTCCAGGCGAGAGTGGCGATCTGGTCGTAACGGCGCTCCAGGCTGTTCTGCATGCGGTCGGCTTCGACGGCCCCCAGACCGAGGCCCAGGACGTCGACGAACGAGGCGTCGCGGCCGTAGCCGAGCTCCATCACCTTGGCGGTCGAGTAGGTGTTGAAGCCTTCGTCGAGCCAGGCCTCCTCGAACTCGTTGTTGCCGACCAGTCCGTACCAGAACTGGTGCCCGAACTCGTGCACGGTGACGATCTCGGCTTCGCGGAATCCCTTGCCCGGCCAGAAATTGAAGGCGTAACTGGTGCCGCAGTAGATGAGCGTCGGGTACTCGACGCCGTTGGCGCCGCCCGCTCCCGGCGCGGGATCGACCAGGGTCAGCGTCGGGTAAGGGTAGGTGCCGTACCAGAGCCCGAACCACTTGAGAGCGAGCTTCGCCGACGCCAGGTAGCGCGCGCCCTGCGGCTCGTGCCCGGGTTGCAGCAGGAGCCGGATGTCGACGTCGCGGAGCTTCACCTCGTCCTCCGTGCGGTCGAGGAGCCTGGCGGTGGCCGCATACTCGGCGGGCGTCACATCGCTGTCGCCCGAGAAGCGGTCGCGGAGCTCGAGGAAGCGCGGGTCGGCGGTCCACGCGAAATCGTGCACGTCGGCCTGCTCGTGAACGTAGGTGACGGTGCCGTCGGAATTCTCGTGCCGGGCGATCTCGGGGCCGGTGGCGCCGACGACGAACCGCTGCGGCACCGTGATCTCGACCTTGTAGCGGCCGTAGTCGGCGTAGAACTCGGTGTTGGCGTGGTACTGGTGACAGTTCCAGCCGCTCTCCTCGCGGCCGCGCAGCCCCGCTGGCTCGTAGAGTCCGAGCTTGGGAAACCACTGCGTGACGGCGAAGAAATCCCCTTTGTAGCCGGCGCGGGCGAAGACCTTGGGGAACCGGGCGTGGAACTCGACGTCGATGGCGATTTCGCCGCCGGGGGGTACGGGCGAAGGCAGGGCGACCCGCGCGACCGTGCGATCGTCGGCGTTGTCGTCGTCGGGGTGCTCGAACGTCAGCGACGGCAGGAGATCCTCGCCGGTGGCGAGCTTCATCGCAGTGACGTCGATCCACCCCCAGCCGTCGACCTCGGCGTGATCCCGCCGGAGCTGGCCGCCGGATTCGCGGAAGAAGGTGCTCCGGTTGTTGCGGAAGGCGTTCCAGTAGAGGTGGAGCCAGAGGTCGGAGACGGTGTCCTGGGGCCGCGTCGACGGATTCCGCCAGACGATGCGCTCGCGGCCGGTGAGCTCCTTCTTCTGGTCGTCGAGGCGCACCGTGATGTCGTAGGAGACGATCGTCTCGGCGGAGGCCGGAAGCCGCGCCGAGAGGCCGGCGGGGAGGGCGAGAAGGAACGCGAAGGTGGCAGCGGACGCGCGCAGCGAATGAGCGGACATGGAGAAGGAGAGTTTCCGGTGCGCGCCGGGATCTGTCAAGGCGCCGCAACGCCGATACGGCACTAAGATAGCGCCTTCCAGATCGGAGAGCTCATGTCCTTTGCGCGCCGTCTTTCGTTCCTCGCGGTTCTCCTTGCGCTCACCGCCGCTGCGCTTCCGGCAGACGCCCTCGCGGGCGCGCCTGCCGTCGAAGACAGCGCCTACGGCGATCTGCGCTGGCGCCTCGTCGGGCCGTTTCGCGGCGGGTGGGCGACCGCGGTCGCTGGCATTCCTGGGGATCCCGCGACCTTCTTCTTCGGCGGCCCCGACGGCGGTCTCTGGAAGACTACCGACGCCGGCGTGACCTGGCGGCCC
>JBGARM010000464.1:0-2658 GCA_044230215.1 Thermoanaerobaculia bacterium
ATCATCGACGAGGTGCTGCGGCTCACCCAGCTGCCGCATCTTCCGGGAGCCCCTGCCGATCTCGCCGGCTGGCTGGCGAGCGGACATCTGCGGCCACTGCTCTCCTTTCTCGGCCTCGAGCTCGCGCTCGCGGTGCTGTCGGACGTCGTCGGCCGGATCGTCTCGCTCTTCGAGTCGCTGCTCGGCGAGCGCTTCGCCAACACGGCCAGCATCCGCCTCATGGAGCACGCGGCCACCCTCGACCTCGAGGACTTCGAGGACAGCGAAGTCCAGGACCAGCTCGACCGGGCGCGGCGGCAGGCCTCCGGCAGGAGCGGTCTGCTGTCGCAGATTCTCGGCCAGGCGCAGGACATCGTCAGCATCGTCGCCTTCGCCGCCGGGCTGACGATCTACGCCCCCTGGCTCATCGTGCTGCTCGCCGTCGCGGTCATCCCCGCATTCCTCGGCGAGAGCCACTTCAACTTCAGGAGCTACGAGCTCGCCTGGCGACGGACGCCGGCGCAGCGCGAGCTCGACTACGTGCGCGCCACCGGCGCCAGCGTGGAAACGGCGAAGGAGGTCAAGATCTTCGGCCTCAACGCCTTCCTCATCGCCCGCTACCGCGCGCTCGCCGACGAGTTCTATCTCGCCAACCGCGCGCTCGCGGTGCGCCGCGCCGGCTGGGGTGGACTGCTGACGACAGTCGGCACCATCGGCTACTACGGCGCCTATGCCTACCTCGCCTGGCGCACGGTGTCGGGGGCGCTGACGATCGGCGACCTCACCTTCCTCTCCGCCTCGTTCCGCCGTCTGCGCAATCTCCTCGAAGGGCTGCTCATCGGCTTCTCGCAGGTCGCCGGCCAGGCGCTCTATCTCGACGATCTCTTCTCGTTCTTCGACCTCACGCCCGAGATCGTTTCGCCGGCCGAGCCGTTGCCGTTCCCCGAACCGATCCGCGCCGGCTTCGTCTTCGAGGACGTCGGCTTCCGCTATCCCGGCGCCGAGCGCTGGGCGGTGCGCCATCTCACGTTCGAGCTGCGCACCGGCGAAGTGCTGGCGCTGGTCGGCGAGAACGGCGCCGGCAAGACCACGGTGGTGAAGCTCCTGTCGCGGCTCTACGAGCCCGACGAGGGCCGCATCCTGCTCGACGGCCGCGACCTGCGCGACTACGATCTCGAGGCGCTGCGCGGCCATATCGGCGTCATCTTCCAGGACTTCGTGCGCTACCACCTGACCGCCGGCGAGAACATCGCCGTCGGCCGCATCGAGGCGCGCGCCGACCGCGAGCGCATCCTCCAGGCGGCGCGACGCAGCCTCGCCGACGAGGTGATCGAGCGCCTGCCGGCCGGCTACGACCAGCTCATCGGACGGCGCTTCAAGACCGGCGTCGAGCTCTCCGGCGGCGAATGGCAGAAGATCGCCATCGCCCGCGCCTACATGCGGGAGGCCGACGTGCTGATCCTCGACGAGCCCACCGCCGCGCTCGATGCGCGCAGCGAGTTCGAGGTCTTCCAGCGTTTCGCCGAGCTCTCGCACGGCAAGACCGCGGTGCTCATCTCGCACCGCTTCTCGACCGTGCGCCGCGCCGACCGGATCCTCGTCCTCGCCGACGGCCAGATCGAAGCCGCCGGCACCCACGACCAGCTGATCGCCGCCGGCGGACGTTACGCCGAGCTCTTCGACCTCCAGGCCGCCGGATTTCGCTGAGCACGCCCGGTTGATGGAGAATCCCGCATCCGTCGACCGGATCTTCCCTTGCTGCCGAACTCGACCCGATCCCGCGCCCACCGTTCGACCGCATGGCTCGTCGTCGCCGGTTGCTTCGCGGGCGCGACGATGCTCCGGGCGCAGTCGCCCGCCGACGCCACGGCGACAGGGTCCGCCGACCGCACCGGCTCGCGGGCGACGGCGGCCGAAGAGGGTGGCCGGCCGGCCCTGGGCAATCTCGGCGGCCTTCGTCCCTGGCTCGACGAGCGCGGGATGACGCTCGAGGGCTTCCTGCTCGCCGACCTGTCGCGCAACTTCCAGGGCGGCATCAGCACCGGGCGGGAGACCCTCCGGCATCTCTTCGAGGTCAGCTTCACTCTCGACAGCGCGCCGCTCTTCCACTTCTCCGGCGGCACCCTGTTCCTCGACTTCCAGACCCAGGAGGGCCGTCACGGCTCCGAGCTCCTGGTCGGCGACTTCCAGGGCTTCTCCAATATCGACGGTCCCGGCTTCACGGCGGTCTACGAGCTCTGGTACGAGCAGCTGTTCGCCGGCGGACGGCTGCGGCTGAAGCTGGGGAAGATCGACGCCACCAACGAGTTCGCCTTCGTCGAGAACGGCGCCGAGATGATGAACTCTTCGGCTGGCTTCAGCCCGACGATGCTCGGCTTCACCACCTATCCCAACCCGGCGACTGGCGCGGTTCTCTTTGCCTCGCCGGCCGAATGGCTCTACGTCGGCGGCGGGCTCTTCGACGGCACGACCCAGGCGGGATTGCCGACCGGAACACGCGGTCCTGCGACCCTTTTCGGCCCGCCGAGCGACCTCTTCCTGATCGCCGAAGCCGGAATCCGGCGGCCGTTCCCGGGCGGCCGCCTGCGGCGCATCGGCCTCGGCGTGACGCACCACCGGCACCTTGAGACCGTCCGGCGTCTGCGTCGCCACGCCGGCGTGCAGGGCGCGGTGGCGGAC
>JBGARM010000465.1:0-2658 GCA_044230215.1 Thermoanaerobaculia bacterium
GCCGCCCGCTCGGCAGGCCGGTGACGTCGGGTCGCGAGCGCCGGCGCCGGCAGCGTCAGCCGGCTCGGCCTGTAGGCAGGCCCTCGAACGGCAGCTCGACGACGGCGTCGGCCGAGAGCTCCCCGTCGTCGTCCGGATTCACCGCGCCGCCCCTGCCTCGCTCCAGCCCGCGAGGAGAACCGCTCGCCCCGTCCGGGACTGGTTCAAGAGCGCCTCGCGGAATCGCCAGCCAGGCGCGCCAGTACGAGAACGAGGCTAGCCACCGCAGAATAGAGAATGCCCGCCACGACGTAGCCCAGGACGGTGTCCTCGAGCCCCGCAGAGGGGAAGCCGAGAGCGGAGATCGGCAAGTTGCCATAGGCCCTCGCCCAACTCACCAGGGCCGCGCCCGGAACGTCGGCGCCAAAGACTCCGCACAGGCGCCCGGCCGTCGCGAGCAGAAAGGGAAAGCCCACGAGCGCGAGCGGAATCAGCCAGATCTTCGAGATCTTCTTCTGCAGCACCGACGCCACGAGGCCTCCCAGGGTCCCGCCGATCATAACCTCGCGGCGCATGTCCCGAGTTTCCTTCCCGCGCCGAAGAGGGTCCAAGTAACATGAAACCGGCGCTCGCCCTGAAGGAGACCGCAATGTTCGAAGCCGATGCCGAGCCCGCTTTGGGCCCAGAAAGTCCGGAAGCGGCGGCCGAGAGGCGGCTGCTCGAGGAGCTGAAGCGCGGTAGCCGCGAGGCGGCCGAGAGGCTGGTCGAGGCGACCTATGCCCGGGTCTACGGCTCGCTCGTCCGTCTGTGCGGCGATCCCGACCAGGCGGCGGACCTGACCCAGGAGACCTACCGCAAGGCCTGGCAGTCGCTCGCCGGCTTCCGTGAGAGCTCGCAGGTCTCGACCTGGCTCTACCGCATCGCCTACAACACCTTCCTCAACTCGCGCCGGCGGCCGTTCCGCATCGTGCCGATGGAACCGGTGGTCGAGGCCAACGCGGTCGATCCCGACCCGCCGCCGGACGAGAACGCCGCGCAGAGCGAGAGCCGCGACCGCCTGCGGCGCGCCGTCCTCGCCCTGCCCGAGGAGCTGCGCTCGGTCGTGACGGCGCACTACTGGGGCGAGGTCCCCGTCGCGGAGATCGCCAAGCAGGAAGGGATGACGCCGCCCGGCGTGCGCAAGCGCCTCGCCCGCGCCTTCGCCACTATCCAAGCCGCACTGGAGGTGAAGTGATGAACCCCAACGATACGAAGCTCGATCGCGAGCTGCGCGATTTTCCGGTCCCCGAGCCGCCCCAGGGCCTGCTCGACAAGCTGAAGGCCGACATTCCCGACGCGGCCACCCTGGCCGGCAAGGGCAACGTCGAATCCAAGGCCCCGAGCCGCTGGCCGCTCCGTCTGGCAGCGACCTTCGTCCTCGCCGCCGTCGGCGCCACCGTCGCCTGGCAGGTCGTGAAGAGCCGCCAGGGCCACGAGCTCGACCGCCAGGCCGCCGAGTTCCGCGGTGGCCCCGCAGAGCAGAGATACCCGCTGCCATTGCAGCCGCCACCGCCTCCGGCAGCGAAAGCGAAGCCTTACCCCACCGGCGCCGAAACGACCTCGTCCACCCCTACTGAAAGCCTCTCTGTAAACGATCACCTACAGAAGCAGGTCGCCCAGCCAGTCGAGGTGCCGGAGACGACGTACGCGGTTCGCGCGCCGATTCAGGCGATCGAAGAGGCCCCGGCCGTCGAAACCGTCGAAGGCAGTGTGTCGAACGATCTCGACGACAAGTCCCTGGAAAGGGGAGGAAGCGGGGTTACCGGAGGTGTTGCCGGCGGAGTTCCCGGAGGCGTCTACGGGGGTGTCGCCGGCGGCGTGGTCAGCGGTTCGGCGAACGGTGCCGCGCCTCCTGCCGCTCCGAAGCTGCCCGCGCAGTACGAGAGGATCCTCAAGTCGGGCGGAAAGGTGGATGTCAGACCCTCGTCAACCTCGGCCAGCATCCCCCAGGAGCAGGCCTACGAGACGCCGAGTCCCCACCTCACCGATGCCGGTCGAGCGGCCGGGCAGAGCCACACGGTCGACCGGGAGAAGGAGTCCCGGAGCGCGGAGCCCGATCTGATGATCTTCCGCGAGACGCCGGCGAACCGATTCGTCGACAGTGCGGAGGATCGCCTCTCGACCTTCGCCCTCGATGTCGACACCGGCTCGTACACGCTTACCCGCGGCTACCTCGATCGCGGCCTGCTGCCGCCGCCGGCGGCGATCCGGGTCGAGGAGTTCGTCAACGCGCAGACCTACGACGACCCCGCACCGCGACGTGGTGACTTCGCGCTCTACGCCGAAGGGGCGCCGGCGGCGTTCTACCCCGGCGAACGAACCCGCCTGCTGCGCTTCTCCGTCAAGGCGCGCGAGATCGACGAGCGCGACCGCAAGCCCGCCGTCCTCACCTTCGTCGTCGACGTCTCAGGCTCGATGGACCAGGAAAACCGCCTAGGCCTGGTGAAGCGCGCCCTGGGCCTGCTCCTCGACGAGCTCGGGCCGGACGACCGCGTCGGCCTGGTGGTCTTCAACCAGGAGTCCCGCGTGGTGCTGCCGCCTCTGGCGCGGCGCGACCGCGCGCGCATCGAGGCCGCGATCGACGGTCTTCAGCCGAACGGCTCCACGAACACCGAGGCCGGGCTGGTGGACGGCTACGCC
>JBGARM010000466.1:0-2653 GCA_044230215.1 Thermoanaerobaculia bacterium
GAGGGTGGACGCGAAGAGGAGCGGCGTGAACAGCGGATTCGCCCAGCCGTAGAACACGTAGCTCAGCACCGTCAGCGAAACATGCCGGAGCCGCCGCGGCCCCCCGTAGTAGACGAGGAGCGCCAGCGGCAGGGTGAAACGGTTTGGTTGATGGTGACTCGGTGCAGGTGACTTCACGCGGCAGTCATCGCTCGCAAACTACGCTCAGGCTGTCTTGGGTGCGCCGACACGGCCGGGCCGGCGATGAGTGATCCGCGCGAGCTGGAGCTCGCGCGGCGCGAGCTTCAGCGCCTGGGGTACCTGTCGCACCGCGTCGAGAGGTTCCTGCTGCGTGACGCGCTCGAGCCGGTCGGCGAGCCGCGCGCCGTCGCGCTGCTGGCGGGCAAGGTCGGTCTGCTGGCCGGGATGCTGCTGGCGCTCGCCAATACGCTGGCGCTCGCCTCGGCCAACGGCCTCCTCGCCGCATCCCCGCTCGATCTGCTGCCGCTGTTCCTCCATCTCCTGCCGCCGCTGGTCGCGGCGGCGGCGATCGGCTTCGTCGTCGTCGTTGCCGGCTTCCTCTTCGCGCTCAAGCTCTTTCCCCGCCGCAGCCTCGAGTGGCTGATTCTCGGCGTCACTTTCCTCGCCACGTCGTTGCTGTTCGGCTGGGCGGTGTTGCGGGCCTCGGATCTGCTCTTCAGCCTGCCGCGCTGGCAGCGTGTCGTCGCCGGATTGGCGCTGCCGCTGGTCGCGGCGGCGGTGGCGAAACTGCTTGCCAACGGCCTGCTGTCGATCGCCATCCGGCTGACCCGGATGACGCCGCGAGAACGCCTGGTCTCGCGCAAGACGATCCTGACGGTCACCCTCGCGACGCTGGCGCTGGTCTCCGCCGTCGCCGTCGTGCTGCCGCAGCGCGCGCCGGTCGCGGTGCCGACCTCGTTGCCCTCGGCCGCCGGTGAAAGGGTGGCGCTCGTCGGGCTCGACGGCGTGCTGGCGGAGGAGTTCGACTACCTGCTGGCCCGCGGCGCGCTGCCGGCGATCGCGCGCCTGGTGGATGAGGGGGCGGTCGTGGCGCGCTACCGGCGTCCGGCAGAGGTCGAGCCGGCCGAGTTCTGGACGACGGTCGCGACCGGCGTCGGCGGCGACCGTCATGGCGTGCGCTCGCTAGACAGCTTCCGGCCGCTCGGACTCACCTCGGCGCTCGCCCGCAGCGGACCCTGGCGGGCCTGGTGGTCCGAGGTCGAAGTGCCGCTGGGCCTGGCCGAGCACCGGCCGCTCTTGGCGAACCGGCGGACGGCGTTCACTTTCTGGGAGCTCGCGGCGCGCGGCGGAGCTCCGGCGGTCGCGGTCGACTGGTGGGCGACCTTCCCCCCCGAGCCGCTCGCCGGCCTGGTGGTCTCTCATGGCGCCTACCAGCTGCTTCGCGACGGCCATCTGGACGCCGTCGCCCCGCCGGAGCGGGCTGCCGAACTCGCTCGTCTGGCGGCGGCGACCGATCCGGGCCCGTCGGGCTCGACTCTTCAGGCGGCGCTGCCGGCGAAGCTCGCCGACGAGCTCTTGCGGCGGGCGGTCCTGCCGGACCGGTTCTATCGCGAGGTGGCGCGGCGTGAAGCGGCGCTGCGACCGCGCTCTCTGGCGCTCTATCTGCCGGCGGTCGATCTGCTCGCCGAAGGCTGGATCGGCGGCGATGTCGCGCTCGCCGACCTGGTGCGCGCCGAGCTCGCCGAGACCGACGGTCTGGTCGGTCGGCTGGCGGAGGAGTTCGGGACACTGGTGATCGTGCTCGACCCCGGCCGCCGCAACGGCCGGGAGGGGCGGGTGATCTTCGCTGCCGCCGCGCCAGCCCCTTCTGCGGGTTCGCTCGCGCCGGGAGCACCGCGCTTCGCCTGCCGGTGGGGAGAGGACCTCGAAGTGGCGCCGGAGGCGATCGCCGCCGGGCTGATCCGGTCGCTCGGCCTGCCGCAGAGCGCCGAGCTCGTCGAGCCGCCGCGGTTCTGCAGCTGGCCCGAACCGCCGGCGCGCTGCCCGAGCTACGGCGAGCGCATGCCTTCCAGTGAGCGGCCCGGCGACAGCCGCAACTATCTCGAGAACCTGCGTTCGCTCGGATACCTCTGAGGGGGCGGGGCGAACGGCGCAGCAGGCCGGGCGCAATGTCCCGGTGTTGCCGGCCTTACCGGTCTTGCGGTCGTGCCTGGGGAGGGGGCGATCAGTTCGACCAGTGTTCGGTCGAGCCGTCTTCGAAACTGTCGGTGATGACCACGTTGGCGCTGCGCGGCGCGGTTCCCGGCCGCTCGGCGGCGCTGGCGCTGACCGATACCGGCCGGCGCAGATCCTGCCGCACTACGAGGCCGAGCGCGGCGAGCAGAACGGCTGCCGCGGCGAAGCCCAACCAGCGGAAGACTGCCGGGCGCGCCGGACGCCGGGGCATCGCCGCAGTCGGCGCGAGCCGCAGTTGGTCGCGCAGAGCCACCAGGCCGTCGAACTCGCGCTGCAGCACCGGATCGCCGGCCAACAGGCTGGTGAACAGCTCGGCTTCGACCGGATCGAGCTTCAGCGCCGAGTACGCGCGCTGGTGCTGCAGGTTCAGGATCGCCTTCTCGCGCACGTAGATCTCGAAGCGCTTCTCGCCCTCGCTGGGGTCGCGTTGCTCCTGCTCGCGAGTCATGGCAACGAA
>JBGARM010000467.1:0-2652 GCA_044230215.1 Thermoanaerobaculia bacterium
CTGCCCTCCGAGATCGCCCCCCGCAGCTCGGCGAAGCTCATTTCGGGCGAGGCTTGCGCTGCCGCGCGGTGAAGGCCTCCGCCCGTGCGATGGCGTCCTTGGGGGGCCGGCCCGGTCCGCCCGGCACCCAGCGCCCGATCTTCCGCCGGCGGCCAGGGGGCTTTGCGCGCTCGAGCTGGCGGCTCAGCTGCGCCAGCTCGTCGCGCACCAGGCCTTGCGCAGCGCCGGTCACGGCGGCTTGCTGCGCGGCGCCGCCGGCGGCGGCCATCTGGCTCTCCTGGCGGCGCGCTTCGACCGCTTCCTGACTGACCACCTCTTCGGCTGCGAGCTGCTCGTAGCGGCGCTCCTCGGCCTGGGCGAAGGTTCGCCGCGCCGCGGCGTCGAGAATCTGCGCGTCCGCGGCCTGCACCTCGGCCTGCGCGCGCCGGACCGCCGCCGCCTGCGCCGCGAGGCGCTGGTCGATGTCGACGGAATCCATCTCGCCGATCGACTGACCGGCATCGACCCGATCGCCCACCTGGACATCGACGCGCAGCACACGGCCGGCCACGGTCGGGCCGATCCGGTGGGTGTAGCGGGCTTCGACTGTTCCGATACCGAACAGGGCCGGAGCGATCGACTGGCTCCCCACCTTGACCACCGTCACCGGCACCGGCGCCAGCGGACCGGAGCGCAGGGCGACCCAGACGAAGAGCGCGGCGAGCGGCACCAGCACCGCGATCAGAGCGAGAGAGCGACCGCTGATCCCGAAGCGGCTCATCGCGCGCCCGCAATTCCGCGGCGATAGATCGCGAAGGCGATGGGGGCACCGGAGCGCATCCGTTCGGGGTCCCCGGCCAGCAACGACTGCATCACCAGGCCCTGGACGGTGCCGATGAAGTGGGCGACCGCAGCGTCGGTGCCGACCTCCGCGGTGAGCTCGCCCGCGGCCTTGCCGGCTTCGACCAGCCCGGCCAGTCGCTCGCCGTACTGCGCGAGCAGTTGCCGGACCTTGCGCTTGGCCGCGGTGTCCTCGGCCCGCTGCAGCTCACCGAACAGCATCCGCGGTACGCCGGGATAGAGAACCACGAACTCGACGTGGGCCAGAAACGCCGCCTCGAGGGCAGCGAGCGGCGAAGCGACGTCGCGGGTCGCCCGATCGACGCGCGCCAGCAGACGCTCCGCGACCCACTCCATGACCGCCTCCCACACCGCCTCCTTGCTCGCGAAGTGCCGAAACAGCGCGCCTTGCGTCAGGTTCATCCGCCCGGCGATCGCCGCCGTCGTGATGTCGCCGGGATTGTGCGCGGCGGCGAGCTCGATCACCGCCTCGACGGTGGCGGCTCGGCGTTGATCGGCTGGGAGGTTCCTGGGTCGGCTCTTCATCTGTCGCCTCATGAGTGAGTAATTAATTACTATCTTCCATGAGAAGCGGCTCCATGTCAAGGGCTCTCCCTCCAGGTCATCCTGCGCCGGCTCCGGAGCCGAAACGTCCGCACGCGCGAAAACTCCGATCGCGCGGCTTCAGCGTGACTGCGCGGCCGACTCAGCGGCGCGCCGGGACTCAATCCGACCTACTACCAGGTGCCAGATCGTCAGCGCGGCGACACCGAGGGCGAAAATCGCCATGTAGACGCTCGCCGCGCGCGGCATGCTGGTCACCGTGAAATTCGCGATCTGCTTGGTTCCGAAGACCGCCGGCATGAACGGCTCGATGGTCATCGGCGCCTTCGGGTCGAGGTCGTGGCCGAGGGTGTAGAGCTTGTAAACGAAGCGCGCCAGCGAGAAGAGCGAGAAGTAGAGGGTCATCACCGAGAGATCGATCAGCGCGCGCACGTTACCCACCGCCGCCACCCGCAGGGTGAGGATGAAGAGCACGCCGAGCGCGAATGGAATCCAGTCGAGGTCCGCGAGCGCGGCGCGGTTGAGCGGCGCCATGCCGATGTAGTGGTTGAGGGTGTTGATCTCCTGGATGTCGTTGCCGGAGTTGCCGCCTTCGACCTTGTGGGCGTAGATGTCGAGCGACAGCCCCTGCGGATACTGCGGCGCCTTCATCGAGATGTTCCACAGCGGCGCCGTGAAGGCGAGGATCAGAGGGAGAACGAGCAGAACGAGGATCGGCCGGCTGCCGAGCCGGATCGGCTCCTCGACGAAACGGTAGAACTTCTCGAGCGCGTCGCGCATGGTGAATCTCCTTGTCGTGTCAGACCAGATCGCCGCCGCGGAACCGCCGCCGGCCGGCAAGCCAGGTAAAGGTGCCGAAGAGCGCCGGCCAGCCGAGGCCGAGCGCCAGCAGCCCGCCGGAACCGAGCCGCTGCGCCAGGAAGAAGCCGATCGGTCCGAAGGCGTCGAGCTCGGGCGACTGGCCGGCGAGCAGCGCCAGGCGCGCGCACTGCACCGGGTTGAGCGCCGCGAGCAGGAAGAGCGGCGCCGGCTGCAGCCGCCACTGCAGCATGAGGCCGATGAGCGCGAAGTCGAGCAGCGCCACCGCCGCGGCCCAGGCGAGCAAAGCCAAAATCGTCGCCTTGGCGCTCTGCGCTACGTACGCCGAGAGCGCCATGCCGAGACCGACGAACGCCCAGACCAGCGCCGCGGCGACCGCCAGCGTGCGCCCGATCGCGGCCCACGGCACCGCGTCGCCGAAGGCGACGCGGGTGACGAGCGGCAGGCCCA
>JBGARM010000468.1:0-2648 GCA_044230215.1 Thermoanaerobaculia bacterium
GGCAGAAGTTGACCGCGGCGCTTTAGGTCGCGCGCCCAGAGATAGAGCATCGCGTCCCCGTCGTGGAGCCGACCCTGCTCGTCGAGCAGCAGGGCGCGGTCGGCGTCGCCGTCGAAGGCGAAGCCGAGATCGAAATCGCCGGTCGCGAGCCGGGACGCGAGCGCTTCCGGGTGGGTCGAGCCGCAGTCGCGGTTGATGTTCTCGCCGTCGGGAGAGGCGAAGTGGAGCTCGACTTCGGCGCCCAGACCGGCAAAGAGCTCGCCCGCCAGCGGGGCCGCGGCACCGTTGGCCGCATCGAGCGCCACCCGCAGGCCGGCGAGCACTCGCGGACCGCCGGCCTCGTCGATGAGCCACTCGAGATAGCGCTGGCGCGCACCCGGATCGACGGCGGGCACTCCGGCGCCCGCCCCCCCGTCCTGCGGGCTGGCGAGCGCTTCTGCGACGTCGGAGCCCGCGGGCTGTGCCGCGAGCCGGGCTTCGAGCCGGACTTCGGCCTCGGGCTCCCACTTGAAGCCGAAGCGATCGATCAGCTTGAGTCCGTTGTCGGCGGCGGGGTTGTGGCTCGCCGAAGCCACGACGCCCGCGGCGGCGCCGCAGCGCGGCACCGACCAGGCGACCGCCGGGGTCGGCAGGGTTCCGAGATCGAGCGTGCGCGCGCCGGCGGCCTTGAGGCCCTCGGTCATCCATTCGACGAGCGCCGGCGAGCTGGCGCGGGTATCGCCGCCGAGCAGCACGAGTGGCGCCGCCGGCTCGGTCTGGGCGCCGAACAGCTCGCGGCCGAGGGCGAAGCCGATTCGACGGACCGTCGTCGCCGTCAGCGGCTCTTCCCCGAAAGGCGCCCGGATGCCATCGGTGCCGAAAAGTCGCCGCGTCATGGGTTCTCCTCGCGCGGAGCCGCCGCGGCGCCGGGGAAGTGCATCGGCACTTCGACGGTCACGACCGACGGCTGGACGATGCGGACCAGTGGGTTGGGCGGGACGACGCTGACGGTCTGGCGGAAGCTCAGCGCGTGGCCGTCGAGGCTGATCGGGCTCGTCGTCGCCGCGGTGATGCCAGCGAGCAGGGATTCGGGACCGGTGACCTCGACCGCATCGGGATGGGCGATCGGCGACAGCGGTTCGGCGCCGGCGGCCGGTTCGCCGACCAGCCGAGGAGAAACCTTCAGCATCTGGGTCTTCTCCCGGTCGAGGCGGAGGGGAATGGAGTTGGGCTCGATGGCGACGACCTCGAGGCCCTCGGGACGGAGCACGTTGCTCTCGTCGAGCTGAACGTCGAGCGTGCCGATGGCGACGCCGGAGACCTCGATGACCACGTCGACGACGTGCGGCGCGAGCGTCCGGATCTGGCGGTCGGGGCCGCGCAAGCGGACCTTCACCGTCTGCAGCGGATCGAGGATGATGATGCCGCGGCCGGGGTTGTAGGTCACGGTGGCGTCGATGAGCTTCTCGCTGACGCGCTCGCGCTTGACGTAGGAAGTCGAGAACCAGACCGCAACCGCGGCGAGAATCGCCAGCAGGCGCAGGCCCCAGAGACTCGCTCGGCGGCGGCTCATCGAGCCCCCGGCGAGGAGACTTCGGCGTCGGTGGCGAGATGGAAGTGGAGCCGCGCGCCGAGCCGCTCCTTGTCGAGGTGCCGCTCGAGCTCGCCCGCCACCGCCAGGGAGATCTCGCCGGTCTCCTCGGAGACGACGAGGGCAAGGGCGTCGGTCTCTTCGCTGATGCCGAGCGCGGCGCGGTGGCGCGAGCCGTGCTCTTTCGAGAGCTCGGGATTGGCGGTCAGCGGCAGGAAGCACGAGGCCGCGGCGATGCGTTCCGCCTGGATGACGATCGCGCCGTCGTGCAGCGGGGCGTCCGGGGTGAAGATGCTGACCAGGAGGTCGAAGGAGATCCGCGCATCGAGGGCGATGCCGTTCTCGACGTAGGCGCGCAGGCCCTCCTTGCGCTCGAAGACGATCAACGCGCCGGTGCGGCGCTCGGCGAGGGTCGCGGCCGCGAGCGCCACTTCCTGCAGGTGGGCGTCGGCCCTGGCCGCACGGACGCCGAAGAACGGGCCGCGCCCGAAGCGCGCGAGCGCCCGCCGGATCTCGGGCTGGAAGAGCACGACCAGGGCGAACGGCAGGATCAGGAGGAACTTCTGGATCAGGGTCTCGAGCGCGACGAGGTTCGCCCACCGCGCGAGGTAGGAGGTCGCCGCCACGAAGGCGAGTCCGACCAGGATCTGCACCGTGCGGGTGCCGCGAATCAGCAGCAGGAGGTTGTAGAAGACGATCGCGACGATCGCGACGTCGAGCAGGTCCTGCCAGGTCAGGAGCTCGAAGAAGTCGCCGACATTCACGAGGCGGCCTCCGGGTCCCCGGGCTGCGCGGCGATCGCCTGCCAGGCGGCGAGGAACCGTCGCGTCGCGGCGACATCGTGCACCCGCAGGATCGCCGCGCCTCCCGCCGTCGCCCATGCCGCCGCCGCCAAGCTTTCCGGCAGACGGTCGGCGGGGGCGGCGGGAGACGGCAGGCTGGAGGCCGCGCCGAGGAAGCTCTTGCGGCTCGCGCCGACGAGCAGCGGACGGCCGAGGTCCGCGAGGTCCGCGAGGCGGCGGAGGAGCTCGAGGTTCTGCGCGCCATGCTTGCCGAAACCGAGGCCCGGATCGAGCAC
>JBGARM010000469.1:0-2628 GCA_044230215.1 Thermoanaerobaculia bacterium
CCGCGCACCTCGTCGAGCAGGCCGGCGAAGCCGGGCAGCGTCTCGACGCCCCAGCGCCGCCGCAGCCGGTTGGGCGCCAGCCCGAGCGCGATGGCGCCGGCCTCGGCGAGGAAGGTGCCCGAGCCGCACATGAGATCGACCACCGGGCCGCGGCCGTTCCAACCCGAGGCGAGAAGGGCCGCCGCCGCCAGCTGTTCACGCAGCGGCGCCGCGGTCGAGGCGACGCGATAGCCGCGGCGGTCGAGCGGCTCGCCCGAGGTGTCGAGCAGCAGCGTCGCGCGGTCGCGGAAGAGACGCAGCCGCAGCGCGACATCCGGGCTCGAGCGCTCGATGTCGGAGCGCGCCTGGAAGCGCTCGCGCTGGGCGTCGACGATGCCGTCCTTGGCCTTCATCGCGATCCAGCGGGTGTCGCGGATCGCCGAATGGGACGAGGTCGCCTGGATCGAGAAGGTACGGTCGGGGGAGAACAGCTCGGCGAGCGGCAGGGTCGCCCCGCCGTCGCGCTTCAGGTAGGCCTCGGGGGCTTTCTCGACCAGGGCGCGGGCGCCGGCGTAGAGCTGCTCGTTGTCGGCTGCCGGCCAGCCCGCGAGCTCGACGAGCACCCGGTTGGCGGTGCGCAGGCGCCAGTTGGCCCGCAGGCCGTCGGCGAAGCTGCCGTCGAAGGCCACGCCGCCGGTTTCGCGGTCCTTCACGGTCAGGCCGAGGCCGCCCAGCTCGAGCTCGAGCAGCGACTCGAGGCCGCGGCCGCAAGTGGCGATCCAGCGCATGCGCTGGTCAGCCCTCGCCGAGCTTCAGGCGGCGGTAGTCGCGATTCCAGTAGAGGAGCGGTGCTCCGTCGGGACGCGGAACGCTGCTCGCCCGGACGGCGCCGACGTAGATCGTGTGCGTGCCGGCGGCGTGCCGGGAGTCGATCGTGCAGTCGAGCCAGGCGACGGCATCGGCGAGCACGGGGGCCCCGGTCGCCGCGGTCGTCCACCGCCCGGCGGCGAAACGATCCGGTTCCGGACCCCAGGCGAAGCGGTCGGAGAGCGCCGAATCGGACTCGCCGAGGATGTTGACGGCGAAGACCGCGTCGGGCAGCTCGAGCAGCGCGTGGGCGCGGTGCTTGTGGTCGATGATCACGGCGATGAGGGGCGGGTCGGGGGAGACGGAGACGAACGCGGAGACGGTCAGGCCGTGAGTCTCCCCTCCCGCTTTCAACGTGACGAGCGTGACCCCGGCCGGAAAGTGGCGCAGGGCATCGCGAAAGGCTTCGGCGGAGATGGTCATGGCTTCGATGGCTTCGAGAGCTTTCCGGCGACGAGGCCTCCGCACCCGGCAGGGACGGTTTGCTCGAACCCGAGGCGGGAGTTTATCCTCGTTTCCCGGGAGACTCTGTGAGCGATACGACGACGCGCGGCATCCGCATCGAGGTCGAGAGCGAGTACGAGCCCGACCGCAGCTCGCCTTTCGAGAGCTACTACTTCTTTTCCTACCACGTGCGGATCTCGAATCTCGGCGACGAGACGGCGCAACTCGTGTCGCGGGTCTGGATCATCACCGACTCGGACGGCGAGGTGCAGACGGTGGAAGGCCCGGGGGTGGTCGGCGAGACGCCGGTGCTGGCCCCCGGAGAGTCCTTCGAGTACACCAGTTTCTGCCCCCTGAAGACCACCGTCGGGGCGATGCAGGGGCACTACGAGATGCGCCTCGTCACGACGGGCGAGACCTTCCCGGCCGAGATCGCGCCGTTCACCCTCGCCGTCCCCGGATCGGTGAATTGACGCTTTGCTCGGGGCGGCGAGCCCCGCGCAGGAGCTCGCGTGAGATGCCAGGCAGGATGCGATGCTGCGGGCACTGATCCGGCGGCTGGTACCGGGACCGGTGCGGGCGGGTCTGCGGCGCGCGGTCGCCGACGCGCGCTACCGGCGGCAGGACTTCGTCGCCGATCTGCGCGAGCGCTTCACCGGCGGCTCCGGCCAGCCGCTGCCGCCGGCGGCGCTCCGCCACCGCGTCGGTCCGAACAGCTCGCGCGCCGAGTTTCTGCACGTCGGGGCGCTCTGCGCCGACGACCTGATGAAGGTCTATGAAGAGCTCGCGCGGCCCCCGGCGGGCGACCAGCGCTGGCTCGACTTCGGCTGCGGCTGCGGGCGGGTGGCGCGCCATCTGATCGGGCCGGGGGCGGGAGCGCGTCTCGGCGGGCGCGCCCTGGCCTACACCGGTGTCGATGTCGACCGCCGCCAGATCGCCTGGGCAGCGCGCCATCTTCCGGGGCGGTTCGCCGTCATCCCCGGCGCGCCGCCGACCGCTCTCGCGAGCGCCGCCTTCGACGTCATCTTCACCATCTCCGTCTTCACCCATCTCGACGAGGGCCCGCAGAATGCCTGGCTGGGCGAGCTCGCCCGACTGCTGCGCCCGGGCGGGCTGCTGCTGGCGACGACGCATGCGCCGGACATCGCGCCGACCAGCCCGGGCGTCACCGCCGCCGAGCTCGCCAGGCTCGAGCAGGAGGGTTTTCTCTTCCGCCCGAGCGTCGGACCGTTCAACGAACAGTCCGCTTTCCACTCCGCGGCTTACCTGCAGAAGGCCTGGTCGCGCCATCTCGAGCCGCGCGGCCTCTTCCCCAAGGCCCTCGGCGGCTTCCAGGAC
>JBGARM010000046.1:0-13047 GCA_044230215.1 Thermoanaerobaculia bacterium
GGCGATCTCGCGCCCCGACAGGCCTTCGAACCTGGCCAGCAGGACCACGACGCGCTGGTTTTCCGGCAGGCGGTCGAGGCGCTCGCGCGTCCTCTGCCAGCGCTCGCGCGCGAGGAGCGCGGTCTCGGCGTCGGGGCCGTCGTCAGCGGGGTCGAAGTCGCCGGCCCCCTCCCGCACGCCGCTCCCCTCCTGCCCGCCGCCGCCCAGCCCCTGCAACGAGAAGAAGCGCGCGATTCTGCGCCGCCGCGTCTGATTCAGGCAATGGTTGATGGCAATGCGATAGAGCCAGGTGAAGAATCGCCCCCGCGGCTCGACCCGGGAAGCATGACGGAACGCCTTGAGGAAGACCTCCTGCGCCGCGTCGCGGGCCTCCTCGCGGTCACCCAGCCAGCGCGCGCAGAGCCCGACCAGGCGCTCCTGATGGCCGCGGACGAGGGCCGCGAAGGCATCGCCATCGCCGCCGGCTGCGCGCGCCAGCAGTTCCCAGTCCGCGTCCACGTCTCCCGCCAGGGGGATCCTCTCCGCCACTGCTCTTGTGAAACCAGGCAAGGGCCGGTCTCCTGCGCTCCGCCGGAGAATTGCGCCGCTCAGGCGGTCAGCTTGTCCAGCTCGGTCACCAGCGCGGCGGCGTCGGCATAGCGCGCCGCCGGGTCCTTCTCGAGGCAGCGCAGCAGCAGGTGCTCGAGCGCCGGCGGAATCTCCGGCCAGTACTCGTGCGGGGCGGCCGGCGCCTCGCGCAGGTGCTGCGAGATGATCTCCATCAGGCTGTTGCCGCCGAACGGCAGGCGGCCGGTGAAGACCTCGAAGAGCACGACGCCGCAGGCGTAGACGTCGGCGCGCTGGTCGGGCTCCTTGCCCTCGAGCTGCTCGGGGGCGAGGTAGTGCGGCGTGCCGACGATGAAGCCGGCCTGGGTCTGCCCGGGCGTCAGGCGGGTCACCGGCCGCGCCAGGCCGAAGTCCATCAGTTTCGCATTGCCCTGCGAGTCGAGGATGATGTTCTCGGGCTTGATGTCGCGGTGGATGATCGCCAGCGCATGCGCCGCCGCGAGACCCGACGTCAGCTGGCGGGCGAGGCGCAGGCCGGCCGAGTAGGGCAGCCGCCCGGAGCGCTCGAGCATGGCGCGCAGGGTCAGGCCGCGCACGTATTCCATCGAGATGAACGGATTGCCGTCGATGTCGCCGAAGTCGAAGGTGCGCAGGATGTTGGGATGAGTGATCTTGCGCGCCAGCTTGAGCTCGCTCTTCAGGCGCTCGACCAGCACGCCGTCGCCGGCGACCTCCCGCTTGAGCATCTTGAGCGCCACCAGATCGTCGAGCTCGCGATCGCGCGCCTTGAAGACGACGCCCATGCCGCCGGCACCGAGGGTCGAGAGGATCTCGAAGCGCGATCCCAGGAGCGTCCCGGGCCCGACGTCCGAGAGCGTGTCGAAGGAGACCCCGCGGTCGCCGGCGAGATCGGTCATGGCGGTCGCCGCCGCCGAGATCGAGCGCCCGGCGATGCGCGTAGCATCGTCGCCGCCGAGGATGTAGATCGCCTGCGTCGACAGCAGACCGCGCTGCGGGCTGAGCTCGATGCCGGCTCCGGCGAGGCCGGCCTGGACCTCGGCATGCACCGCCGGCGAGAGCAGGATGTCGCCCGCCGCGGCCTCGCGCAGCAGGCCCTCGACCTGCTGCAGCGGCAGCCCGATGACGGTGCGCTCGGCGTTGTCGGTGAAGTTCACCGCGCCGGTCAGGGCTTCGCCCGAAGTGATGGCGATCGCCGGCGGCTGCGCCTCCTCGAGCGCGCTTTCGCTCTTCGAGATCGCGGCCAGGATCTCCGACCCGGCGGCGAGCGCGCGATCCTCCTGCATGCCGCCGGAGAAACTGGCGATCGCCCGGTGTCCGAACACGGCTTCGAGATGCCCGCCGTGGGCCTCGACGGCGTTCAGGATCCGCTTGAGGTCGCGCGACAGCCGCTGCAGGAGCGCTTCCGGATCGGCACTCTGGCGCGGGCTGGCGAAACGGCGCAAGTCGACGCCCACGAGCGTCAGCCGGGCGCGCTCCGCCTTCGACGGCGCCTCGCCGCGCGCCATCGGCTCCGGCAGGCTGCGCGACAGCGCCGAGACGTAGGCCGCCATGTCGCGCCGCTCGCGCAGGTCGACGAGCAGGGTGTTGAAAGCGGTCGCGAGATCGGCGACCTCTCCCGGACCGCCGGTCGGCATCGGCACCTCGTAATTGCCCGAGCGCGCCGCGGTCGCCGCCGCCACCAGCTGGCGCCGACGATCGTCGCCAGGCCGAGCCCGAGCAGGATGTTGCGAATCCGGGTGTAGCCGACGAGCTCCTTGTCGAGCGAGGCGAGCGCCACCGAGGCCCCTGCGGATGCTCCGGTCGCATCCTTGAGCGGCGCGAGCAGCGCCAGCCAGCGGCCGCCTTCGAGCGCGATCTCCACCTGGTCCACTGCCTCGCCGCGCTCGGTCACCCGCGACAGCAGGTCCCCCCGCGTGCGCAGCGCCGCAAGCAGGCGGTCCTGCTGCGCCGGCGCCAGAGTGGAGGCGACGACGGCGACGCCGGAGGAGGTGCCGGTGAGATAGGCCACCTCGGTGCCGGTCACCCGCTTTACCTCGAGCGCGCGCACGTCGTTGATCGCGAAGCCGACGACGAGGTAGGCGAAGACGTTCTGGCTGAGCGTCAGCGGCACCGCCACCGCCTCGTAGATCTTGTTGCCTTCCTGCCACACGCCGCTGGCTTCGAAATCGACCAGCACCTTCTTCACCAGCGGCCGCCCGGAGAGGTCGACCGGCGGCGCGTCCGGCTGGTCGGTGCGCACCAGGAGCTTGCCCTGGGGGTCGACCATGAGCGCGAAGTCGTAGCCCAGATCGGCCTGGCGCTCGTCGAGCTGGTCGAGCAGCGACAGCTGGTCGTGCTCGTCGATGGCGCGCAGCAGGTAGGCCTTGAGCTCCGGGTCGGCGGTCAGGATCTGCGTCAGGAGCGAGAGTTGCTGGTAGCGCTCCTGCTGCGAGACGGTCTGCACCGAATTCCCCGCCAGGATGCGCTCCGTCGCGGTGGCGAGGCCGATGCGATTGCCGAGGTAGGAGGTGACGATGATCGCCACTCCGAGCGCCAGCACCAGCAGCAGTCCGGTCACCAGAAAAATGCGCGTCCCGAGCGAAAGCCCGCGGCGGCGCTCAGCCATAGCCCCCTCCTGAATACGGTTTCCCGAGCTTGTTCTTGTGCGGCGGAATTCGCGGCATGGTGATCTCGATGCCGATCGTCGACGGCGCAGTGAGCGGCAGGGTCAGATCCTGCGTGGTCGGCGAGCTGCGCTCGTTCCACACCGTGAGCTTCCCCGGACCCGCCGGGACGTCCGCGATCAGGAAGGTTCCATCCGCCGCGACCCGCGCCCAGTAGGGCGTCGCCACGACGAAGATGTAGCCGAACATGCCGTGGTGCACGTTGCAGAAGACCCGCACGATGCCGGCCTCGCGGAAGACCGCGCTCGAGCCAGCGCCCTTGCCGAGGAGCCCCAGGTCGACCGAGTTCCGGCCGGAGACCGAGAAGACGTTGTGCAGGATCGGGTCCTGGTTCGGAAACCGCACGGTCGAGCCGACGGGCACCACCAGGATGCGGGGCTGGAAGGCCTTGCGCACCGTGACCATGTCGACGACGACCGGCTTGGGGGCGGGAACCGCCTTCGCCGGGGTGAAGACGACCACCGTGGCGTCGACCGCGAGCGTCGTGTCGGCTGAAGGCTTGCCCTTCTCGAGCAGCGCCACCCGGCCGCGGAAGTCGGCGGCACCGGCGGGCAGAACCCCCAGCAGAGTTGCGGCGACGATCGCCGTGAACGGGAGAACCTGCGGACGCATGGGGACCTGGAAATCAGCATAGCAGAGGGGGAGCGGCGGGCCGCGTCGGGGAGCCGATCCAGGTGCCTGCCGAGAGAGGACGGAAAGTGTTGCGCACCACGATCGGAACGCTCGCGGCGCGCGCTGGCGCGACCGCCTTCCAGTGCAGGACCTTCGCCCCGGCGCGCGCCATCGCTTCGACCTCGTCGTAGGAGAGCCGCGGCACCAGCTCCGCCGCCGGATCGAGCCGCGGGTCGGCGGTCGCCACCCCGTCGACATCGGTCCAGATCTCGACCCTCTCCGCTTCGAGGGCGGCGCCGAGCGCCGTCGCCGAGGTGTCCGACCCGCCGCGGCCGAAGAGCCGCACCTCGCCCTGAGCATCGGCACCGAAGAAGCCGGTGACGACCGGCAGGGCGCCGCCCATCGCCGCCAGCCGCGCCGTGAGCTTCGGCCGGCTCGCCGCGACGTCGGGAAAGGCGTCGTCGTGCGGTCCTTCGGCCACCAGGACCTCGGCGCCGTCCAGCCACTCGGCGCCGAGCCCCGACGCGGCGAGCGCGGCGCTGAAGATCGGCGCCGACAGCCGCTCCCCCGAGGCCAGCACCCAGGCTCGGGTGCGGGGCGAAACCTCGCCCAGGAGCTCGACCGCCCGCAGCAGGTCGCGCAGGCGCTCGAGCCCGCGGTCCAGGGCATCGGCCGCCGCCACCGCGCCCCGACCGCGCGCCACCGCCGCGAGCTGAGTGCGGTGGCGCTCGCGCAAGGCGCGAAAGCCGTCCCGCCAGAAGGGATCGCGGCCGCGCGCCGCTTCGAGCTGGCGGAGGATCTCGGAGGTGACTCCCGAGAGCGCCGAGACCACGACGAGAGGGCGGGCTTCGGCGGCCGCCTGGCGAACGATGGCGCAGGCGGCCTGGACGGCCAGCGGCGAACCGACCGACGTGCCGCCGAACTTGAGTACCCGCCAGCTCATCGCCCACCTCCAGCCGCGGCGACCGCAGGCTGCCTGGACTCGCCCGCCGCGGTCACCGCAAAAGGCGCCGGGCGCGTCGCCGCCTGTCGCTGTCGCCTTCGGAATTCGGCCACGATGCGATCGACCGCCTGCTGCTCGATGAGAAATGCGTCGTGGCCGTGCGCGCTCGCGAGCTCGACATAGTCGGCCGCCGGCAGGAGCGTCGCGAGCTCGAGCTGCTCCTCCCGGGGATAAAGGACGTCCGTCGCCGACGACACCACGAGCGCCGGCAGCTCGAGGGCGCGCAGAACTTTCTCGCGACTGCCGCGCCCGCGCGCCACGTCGTGACTGTCCATCGCCCCGAGGAGCGCGAGATAACTGTTGGCGTCGAAGCGGTCGACGAGCTTCTTCCCCTGATGCTCGAGGTAGCGCGCCACCTCGAATCGCCCGTCGCGCCGGTCGCGCCCGAAGCGCTGCTCGAAACCCGGCCGGCTGCGGTAGCTCGTCATGGCGATCGCGCGCGCCAGTGCGAGGCCGGCCACCGGCGGGTCGTCCGCCGGATAGTGTCCGCCGCGGAACTTCGGATCGAGCGCGAGCGCCCTCCGGCCGAGCTCCGAGAGAGCGATCCCCCAGGGTCCGTGACCGGCCGGTGCCGACAGCACGGCCAGGGCCTCGACGCGCCCGGGATCGCCGAGCGCCCATTCGAGGGCCACCATGCCGCCGAGCGAGCCGCCGACGACGAGACGGACCCTTTCCACTCCCAGGGCGTCGAGCAGGCGCTGCTGCAGGCGCACCTGGTCCCGCACCGTGATCGCCGGGAAGTCGCCTCCCCAGGGGGGGCCGCCGGGAGCCCGCGGCGACGCCGGACCCGTGGTGCCGTAGCAGCTGCCGAGGAGGTTGGCGGCGATCACGAAATCCGTCGCCGGGTCGAGAGCCCGCTCGCCGCCGAGCAGCCTCCCCCACCAGCGGTCGACGTCGGCCGAGCCGGTGAGGGCGTGGCAGACGACGACCGCGTTGTCACGCGCCGGCGCGAGCGCCCCCCAGGTGCGGTAGGCGATCTCGACGTCGCGCAGGCGTTCGCCCGAGTCGAGGAGAAAGCTCCCCGGCAGGCGCAGGAATCGGGTCTCCGGCGAGATGTGCAGGTGGAAGCTCATGCGCCGACCTCCACGCCTGCCGGAGGGCGCGACGCGGGCGCGAGCGCCGCCGCGAACGCCTGTTCGAAGTCGGCCTGGATGTCGCCCAGATGCTCGATGCCGACCGATACCCGGACGAGCTCCGGCGAAACCCCGGCGCTCACCTGCTCGGCGCCCGAGAGCTGCTGATGGGTGGTGGACGCCGGGTGGATGACCAGGGTCTTGGCGTCGCCGACGTTGGCGAGATGGCTCGCCAGCTTCACCGCGTCGATGAACCGGCGTCCGGCCTCGAGGCCGCCGCGGATGCCGAAGGCGAGCACGCCGCCGAATCCGTTCCGGAGGTAGCGCTTCGCCCGCTCATGGTAGGGATGCGAAGCCAGCCCGGGGTAGCTCACCCACTCGACCGCCGGATGCGCTTCGAGCCACTGCGCGAGCCCGAGCGCGTTGTCGACGTGGCGCTGCACGCGCAGGCTGAGCGTCTCGAGACCCTGGAGGAAGAGGAAGGAGTTGAACGGCGAGAGCGCCGGTCCGAGGTCGCGCAAGCCCTCGACGCGGGCGCGGATGGCGAAAGCGATGTTGCCGAACGGCCCGCGCGGCCCGAAGACCTCCCAGAAGTTCAGGCCGTGGTACCCCGGAGCCGGCTCGGTGAACGCCGGGAAGCGGCCGTTCCCCCAGTCGAAAGTGCCGGCGTCGACGATCACGCCGCCGATCGAAGTGCCGTGCCCGCCGATCCACTTGGTGGCCGAGGCGACGACGACGTCGGCGCCGTGATCGATCGGGCGGAACAGGTAGCCGGCGGCGCCGAACGTATTGTCGACCACCAGCGGCACGCCGGCCTCGTGCGCAATCGCGGCGAGGGCTTCGAAGTCCGGGATATTGAACCGCGGGTTGCCGATGGTCTCGACATAGACCGCCCGGGTGCGGCCGTCGATGGCGCGGCGGAAGAGCTCCGGGTCGTCGCCGTCGACGAACTTCGTCGTGATCCCCAGCCGCGGCAGCGCGACCTTCAGCTGGTTGTAGGTGCCGCCGTAGAGGAAGCTGGTGGCGACGATGTTGTCGCCCGCCCCCGCGAGCGTCGCGAGAGCGAGGAACTGCGCCGCCTGACCCGAGGCCACGGCGACCGCCGCCGCGCCGCCTTCGAGTGCCGCGACGCGCTTCTCGAAGACGTCGGTGGTCGGATTCATGATCCGGGTGTAGATGTTGCCGAACTCCTGCAGCGCAAACAGGCGCGCGCCGTGCGCCGCATCCTGAAAGGTGTAGGAGGTCGTCTGGTAGATCGGCACCGCGCGCGCGTTCGTGCCCGGCGCCGGCTCCTGCCCGGCGTGCACCTGCAGCGTGTCGTAGTGGTAAGCCGGCGCCTTCGGGGTCGTGCGCTTCGTCGCTTCGCTCATGGTGCTCTCCTCGTGCGGTTGGTGGTCCCGAACCCTGGAGAGCTGCGACGGTGCGAAAGGGACCTCGAAATGCAAAAAGACCCGCTTCGGCTGTGCCGTCGCGGGTCTCGAGGTCGTTGAACCGGTGGAGTTGCTCTTCTACTCGGTAAACGCTCCTTGCCCGCGCGCATGCATACAACACATGCACATGGGGCAGCACTTGGTGCTGGCCTGCGGAACGGAAGCGTGGAAACCGGAACTCATGGAGCGCGATTTATAGGACACCCGGACTTCCGCTGTCAAGCGACAGCCCCGCTTCCCGGACGCCGTGACAGAATTCCCCGGTGATCGTCGAGCGGATTTCCCGTCATCTGCAGGAGCATCCGCCGTCGCCGGCGGAGTTCGAGCGCCTGGCGCTCGACGCCTTCGCCTACCAGTTCGAGCGCCTTCCCGCCTATCGCGCGATGTGCGAGCGCGCCGGGCGAACCCCTGCCGCGGTCGCTTCGTGGCGCGACGTGCCGATGATCCCGGCGGCCGCCTTCGCCACGCTCGAGCTCGCGACCGCGCCGCCGCGCGAGACCTTCCGCTCGAGCGGCACGCTGGGCGCGACGCGGAGCGTCCACCATCACCCGTTTCCCGAGCTCTACCGGACGGCGATCGACGCCTCGTTTCCTTCGTTCTGCCTGCCGCGCGGCGATCGACCCGGGAGCCTGCCGGCGATGCTCGCGCTGGTGCCGCCGCGCGCCCTGGTCGCCGACTCGAGTCTCGGCTTCATGGTCGAACACCTGCTGGCGAAATTCGGTGGTCCGGGGAGCGCCTACGCCTTCGGCGAGCGCGGCGTCGAAGGGCCGAAGGCGCGCTCCTGGTTCGGCGCGCGCCAGCGCGAGGGCCGGCCGGTGATGATCCTCGGCACCTCGTTCGCTCTTGCCGAACTGCTCGACTTCGTCGGCCGCATCGATCTCAAATTCCGCCTCCCCGCCGGCTCGGCGGTGTTCGAGACCGGCGGTTTCAAGGGGCGCTCGCGCGAGCTGTCGCGCGACGACCTGCACCGGCGGCTGGAAGAGCTGCTCTTCGTCGGCGCCGATGCGATCGTCGGCGAGTACGGCATGACCGAGCTCACCAGCCAGTGTTACACCACGACGCTCGCCGGCGGGGACCGCGATCTCTTCGTCGCGCCGCATTGGATGAAGGTGCGGGTGCTCGACCCCGTGACTCTCGCCGAGCTCGCTCCCGGAGCGACCGGCCTCCTCGCTTTCTTCGATCTCGCCAACGTCGGCTCGGCGCTGCACCTGCTGACCGAGGACCTGGGCTGTCTCGAAGGCCCCGGCTTCCGCCTCGCCGGCCGCGCCCCGGAAGCCGACCTCCGCGGCTGCTCCCTGCTCGCCGAGGAGCTCGGCGGCCCGTCGCGCTGAGCCGGCTCTACTCGAAGACTCAGTTGACTGGCGGCTCGCGAATCTTCGTCGTCTGCACGCTCACCACCTGCCAGCGGCCGTCGCGGCGGACGTAGGTGTCGATGTAGCGGTAGTGGGTCGTGAACGGCTCGCCCTGATAGCGGCCGGTCATCCGCGTCGTGCCCGACAGCATCGCCACGTCGCCTTCCGCGCCATAGATACGCACGTCGAAATCCTCGACGGTGTAGGGATCGATCGCGAGCTCCGGCGAGGTGATGTCGCGCAGGAATGCCGCCTTGTCGGCGACCGAACCGTCGCTCGCGATCTGGCGGAAATCCTCCGCCATGTTGGCGGCGATGGCGGCGGCGTCCTTGCGGACGATGTCTCGATACCACTGGTCCGCCTGGCGCGTCAATGCAGCCATGAGCGCGGACTCGGGCTCGGAGGCTCTCGAGGTTCCGAGGCTCGCTGAGCAGCCAGAGACGATTGGCAGGAGCAACAAGAGCCCTGCGCCGGCGGTGGGTCGGCAAAGACCACTGGGGAACCTGGACATGGAAAAACTCTAGCAGTGCGCCGTGCCGACGACGCCGGGGAGCGAGCTCAGGCCCGGAACCGGGTCTCCCGGCGATAGCTCGGTCGGTGAATGTCGCTGATCTGCACCGTGAGGCTGGTGGTCAGCCGCTCGACGGTGCGGGGAAAGGCGCGGACGAGCACCTGCAGCGCCGCGTCGCAGATCTCGCCCTTCACCTCGTCCGGCCGGCCGGAGAGGATCTGAATCTCCAGCGCGACGAAGGCGCGATCGTCGCTGCCATCGCCGACCAGGAAGTCGTCCCGCCGCGCGACGCGGCTCTTGATGTCGTCGAGGACGAAGAGACCCGTCGCCATGAGGACCCGATGCAGTGCCGAAAGCGTCGCCGGCCAATCGGGCTCGTCGAGCGCGTTGCCGGAGTATTCGAGAATGCAGTGAGGCATGGTGTCCGTCCTCCTCGGATTCGTACCGATCTTCCCGCGACTGAGTGCCGAAGAGCCACTGCGCCGAGCGGTCAGTGGGCCGCGGGGCCGGGGGCCGTCTTCGCACCTTCGATGAAGCCGACTACGGCGATGCCGAAAGCGAGACTCGGGTCGAGCTCCTCGGCGAACTGCTGAATGAGGAAGCCGGCCGCAGCGGCAGCCGCCTCCGCCGCCTCGCGCAGCGAGAGCCGGTGCCGCGCGGCGATGGCGAAGAACGCCGCTTCGAGCGCCGTCTGCCCGGCGAGGAAATCGCCGCGCGGCTGGCGGTCGGGGTCCGGCCCGCGGCTCAGGATCTCGCGGTCGAGCTCGACGCTGCCGTGCGCCAGGACGCCGCCGAGGATCTGCAGCAGCCGTGGACCGTGCTCGTTCGCCTCGTCCGAGAGGACGGCGGTCCCGGGGGCGAGATGCCCGAGCTCGAAGCCGAAGGAGCGCAACAGGAAAGAGCCCGCCATGCCGGCGGCCGCCGCGACGGCGGTTTCGGGATGGATGCCGTCCGCCGTCTCGAGCTCGTCGAGCGTGGCATCGGCGAACTGCTCCGCCGCCGCGATCTGCTGCTGGGTGAGCGCTGCCATGGTCACCTCCCGCCCGCGGGGCGCCGGTCCTCGGCCAGGAGACCGTAGATGTTCGTGTCGTAGGCCGCGCCTTTGGCGGCCCAACGCTGGCGCAGCGTGCCTTCGAGTGTGAAGCCGACCCGCAGGAGGAGGGCGCACGAGGCGACGTTCTCCGGATTCACCTCGGCTTCGACGCGGCGCAGGCCGAGCGCGTCGAACGCACAGGCGCAGGCCGCCGCGACCGCCTCGCCCATCAAGCCCTGCCCCCAGCTGGCGCGGCCGAGAACATAACCGAGCTCGACGCGGGCGCTGCCTTCGTCGTACTTGAAGAGCAGCAGGTCGCCGACGACCTTCCCACCGGCGCGCCGGGCGAGGGCGAAGACCTGCCCGGTCCCGGCGGCGGCCATTTCCTCCATGCGCATGAACCAGGCCGCGGCGTCGGCGAGCGACCGCCACGTGTCGTAGGGGAGGAACCGCGTCACCTCCGGATCGCCGTTGACCTCCAACAGGTCAGGCAGGTCGGCCGCCGCCACCGGCCGGAGGAACAGCCGGGGCGTATCGATTCGTGGGACGGTCGGAAAGGGCATCGCAGTCCGCGCTCGGGGTGGCGATCATAGCCTCGCCGGCCGCAACCCGACCCGCGGCGGCCCTACCCGCCGTACAGGGCGACCAAGCCGGCGATGGCGCCGCCGGCCGAGAGAACGACAGCGGCGAAGGCGGCGCCGGCAGCGAGCGCTGCGGAGCGGTCCCGCTCCTCTGCCACGGAGCCGGATGGCGCGGACGGCGCGATGCCGCCGATCGCCCAGATGAAGGGCAGGGCGAGGGGCAGGAAGTAGCGCCCCTGGATGCCCTGGACGCCGGCGCCGCCGGGCGGGGTCCACTGCAGCCAGAGCGAGAGCTCGATCAGCAAGGCGACGGCGAGGCTGGCGCCGGCGATCAGCGCCAGGTCGCGGCGCGCCGGACGTGCGCCACACACGCTCTCGGCCCAGAGGAGCAGAGCGAACGCGACGCCGAGCGCACCGAGCGCGATCGGCGGCAGCGGCGCGTCGAGCCAGCCGAGCTTGTGGCCGAGCGCTTCGCCGAGGTAGCGCGGCGCGTGAACGACGAGGTCGCCGAGCAGTTGCGCCGCGACCGCGACCGGTTGGTGCAGGAGGCGCTGGAGCTGCGCCGCCGCATCCACCGGCACGTCGAGCCGGAGCCGCGTCGGCGCCAACGTCGCGAGATGGGCGGCCGCAACGAGCAGCGCCAGCGCGATCGCCGGCAGCGCCGTGCGCCACCTGGCCGGCGGCCGGCGCAACGCCGGGATCAGCAACAGCAGCAGGAGCAGCGGAAGGTAGACCGTCTTCGTGCAGCCGAGGCCCGCCGCGAGCACGAGCAGTCGCACCCTGTCGCGACGCCCGGGCTCGGCGTCGTGGCGCGAGAGCGCCGCGACCTCGGCGAGGAAGGCGCTCGCCAGGGCGAAATTGAGCGCGTCCGCCGACAGCGAGGCGCGCAGGCTGAGGAGCATCGGCGACAGCGCGACGGCCACCAGCCACCAGCGGTGCGCCGGCAGGCGCCGAAGCGCCCAGGCGAGGAGCAGCGTCGTCAGCGCGAGATTCGCCAGGCGACCGAGGTAGAGCCCGACGAGGCGGCAGCCCGGCGAGACGCGCCAGGGCGCAGCCCAGAGCCTGCGGCAGGTAGAGCGCCGCCGGCAGCTGCAGCGCATTGCGGAAGTCGGCGAAGCGTTGGTCGTCCGCAGCGAGCTCGACCGCAAAAGCCCGCGCCAGCGCGGCGCGGGAAAGCGCCTGCGGCACCGGCTGCGCCCCCTCGGCCGTCGCGACATCGCGCAGCCGGATAACGCCGGCGGGAATCGCGGCGCCTTCCGCGGTATGGACGCCATCGGGGTGGCGCAGGCGTTCGCCGACAATCTGGCCCTGCGAAAGCGCCCAAGAGCGAAACAGATGCGCCGGCTCGTCCGGAGAGCCGAACGGCGGGGTAACGAAGACCAGCGCCACACCGAAGACGAGCGAGCCGAGAACGAGTAACCGCTCCGGCGTCACGGCGCGCAACAGTCGCCGTGGGAGGATCACTCCCGGTCGCCGTCTGCCGGCGCGCCGATCGCCTGCCACAGGCCGAAGCTGTTGCCGTCGGGGTCGAAGAAGCGGGCGAAACGGCCGGACGTGCCGATCGTCACCGGGGCGAGCACGAGGGAGCCGCCGTGCGCGACGATCCGTTCGAGAACGCTCTCCAGCGGCTCGCCTTCGATGCGGATCATCACCGTCAGTCGATCGACGAGGCCACTGCCATCCGGAAAGAGAATCCCGCCGCCGGGCGCCTCCGCCGAAGGCGGCGGCAGCAGACGAACGTACTCCGGGCCGTCCCAGGGAACCGGCAGCGAGGACCAGCCGAAGACGGCGCGAAAGAACTCCGCCAGCTCCGTCGGACTCGAACCGGGAATCTCGAAAAAACTCAGCGTCGCGCGGCGCATTCGAGGGCAGAGAATACCCTCGTCCGCTGCCGGGCCGAGAGGGCCCGGCCGCCCGGGTCGCCGGGCGGGAGGAGGCGTATGCTCGCCCGGCAGCCGCCTGACGGTTCCCGAAAGGAGCGTACCGCCATGTCGAACCGCGCCCTGTTCGCCGCCTTGCTCCTCGCCGCATCCCCCGCCCTGGCGGGCAACCAGCTTGTCAATGCGACCTTCGATACCGACCTCTCCGGCTGGGCCTACGTCGGCACGGCTACCTGGAACGCGAGCGACGCCCTCGCCCAGGCGAGCTCGGGGTCCGCCCTGGGCACGAACAGCGCCGCCACCCCCTTCACCTACGAGACGGTGCTCGTCTCTGCCTGCCTG
>JBGARM010000470.1:0-2626 GCA_044230215.1 Thermoanaerobaculia bacterium
ACTCTGGGAGAACTCTTCGCTGCAACTCGCCCGTCTCTGCCGCGAGAACGGCATCGCCTATCTTCACTTCCTGCAACCGAATCAGTACCTTCCCGGCTCGAAGCCGATCGGCCGCGAGGAGAGCGCGGTGGCGCTCGACGCGAACTCCCCCTACTCGGCGAGCGTCGCGGCCGGCTATCCCCTGCTGCGCGCGGCGGGACAGCGCTTGACCGCCGCCGGGGTCGATTTCACCGACCTGACGCAGCTCTTTTCCGGCGTCGACGAACCGGTCTACAAGGACTCGTGCTGTCACCTGAATCTCGAGGGCAACCGCCGACTCGCGGTCGCGGTCGCTGACGCCGTCGCAGCGGCAGGCAAGGGCGAGGGTTCAGCTCACGGGACGGCGGCGTCCCAGCCCAGGTAGTCGCCGCTCTCGAAGCCATCGCGGAACAGCCCGAAGACGAAGGTCGCGTGGTTCTCGACGTCGAGCCGGAACTGCGGCCAGGGCATCGCCGCTCCGGTTGCGGCGGCGCCGAAGTCCCAGGCGTAGAGCGCTCCGGCGGTGCCTCCGGAGGCTCCGCCGCTGGCGATCAACTCGGCGCGGCCGTTGTCGTCGATATCTCCGGCACCGATCGCGGCCACCGGATAGTTCGTCGTGAGAATCCAGTCGCCCGGCGGGTCGGGACAGGCGCCGTCACGGGAGATCTGCTGCCCTGCCTCGTTCCAGACCACGATCTCCCAGTTCGAGGGAATCGCGATCTCGAGGCCTCCATCGCCGTCGAGATCGGCGACGATCGGCGAAGCCGAGGTCCCGAAATAGACGAACGATGCACAGCCGCCGGGGGTCTTGGGCTGCTTCGGCCAGCCGGGAAGCACCGTCCCACCGCCATCGACGACATAGACCCAGCCCTGCGGCCCCGAAGCGACCTTTTCCAGCGTATTGAACACCACCTCGAGATCGAGGTCGCCGTCGAAGTCCGCCAGGGCCGGAGACCCGAAAGTGTAACGATCGGTGGGCAGGAGATAGGGCCAGCCGGCGAGCGGCGCACCGAACCGATCGACTGCGTAGACGGCTTCGGTGACGTTGTGCGTCAGTCCGAGCGGAGCGCAGGTCGGCCGATCCCAGCACCAACCGGTTCCGACGACGATGTCCAGCCAGCCGTCGCCATCCAGATCCCCCAAGGCCGGCGAGGAATAGACGACTTCGTCGATCAGAACGGGAAACCCCGGCAGCTCGCTCGCGAGATTGTTGCGAAAGGCGTGAATCAACCCCCCGTCTTCGGCGTTGTTGACCGGATTGTGATCCGCACCGATGACGATTTCCGGAATGCCGTCGCGGTCGAGATCGCCGATTGCGGGCGACGACCAGACGGAGTCCGTGACCGTATTCTGGAACTTCAGCGAACAGTCGTGGTTGATGACGCGAACCTTGAAGTCCCACGAACCGAAGACGATCTCGCGCGTGCCGACGTCATCGAAATCGAGCTCTGCGATCGCCGGGCTGGAGTAGACCCCTTGGGGTGTCGGAAAGCTGCATTGCAGCGCGCCGGTGTTGCTGATCACGTAGACACCCGAGGAGGATCCGGGGACCAGCGTCGACCCGGCACTGACCACGACTTCGGGTAGACCGTCGCCGTCGATGTCTCCCACGGCCGCCTTGCTGTCGATGCCCGTCGTCCCGGTGTCGTACTGCCACAGCAGAGCTCCGGTACCCTGGTAGGCGTAGACCTTCCCATCGCTCGCCCCGACGACGATCTCGTTCTTCTGGTCGCCGTTGAGATCGGCGAACGCCGGAGAGCTCGAGTAGACGACAGCGCCCGGAAGGGTCACGGGAAATCCGGGCGCCGGCGTCGGAAGCGCGCCGAGCGCAGCCTCCGCGAGCGCGATCGCAGCCGCGACACCGATCCGAGAGCACTTGTGCAGAGACACTGTCTTCATAGGGCGCCGGGTCAATGTCTGAAGGTTGCAAACAGACCTGCAGAAGAAAATCTATCAGAGGCTGCCGGCGCTGCCCATGAACTGCTTCACCCTCCCGAGTGCCACGTTCTCGCACTCCCCGTCCGCGACGGCGAGCACACGACTCCGCCGAGCCGGCGCTCACGGGCACCCGACCCGTCGAGCCGGTTCGTCAGGACTGTCTGTAGAAGGCGGTCCGCAAGCGCGCAAGAGTTTCACCGCACGTCGGCGCTTCCGGCCTGGGGCTCCGTTCCTTCAGCGGGAGAAAGAGCCACCTCCCGTCGGCGAATCCAACCTCTTTCCCGGAGAATCCGGCACTCTGCGCAATCCGGAGTCCCTTCCGATTGCCGGCGACGAGCGCCCACTTGCACGGACCGGCAGGCAGGCGTTCGGCAAAGCGATGAAAGTCGTCTTCCGGCTCGAGAGTCGCGCCGCCCAGGCCGCCTTCGCTCTCGAAGATCAGCGGATACGCCTCCCAATACGAGCCGAAGATCACTCCCACCTTCTCTGCCCGCAGGCGCTCCACCATCTGAACCTCGACCTGAAGCGCAGCGTGCAACTGCTCGCGCTCGTCCTTGAAGGGCCAGGGCACGGCAGCGGCGTAGCCGGCGGCAGCGCCCCAGCTGCCGGAGCTGGCGCCGGCTGCGCCGGTGCTGTACATGGCGGCGCTGCCGCCACTGGTGGCCCAGTT
>JBGARM010000471.1:0-2625 GCA_044230215.1 Thermoanaerobaculia bacterium
CCTCGGTCTCGCTGTCGAGCGCGCGGGTAGCTTCGTCGAGGACGAGCAGCGCCGGCGAGCGCAGGAAAGCGCGGCCGAGGGCGATGCGCTGGCGCTCGCCGCCCGAAAGGGAGCGCCCGGCCTCGGTGAGATCGCTCGCCAGCCCGCGCGGCAGCGCGCGCAGGAGCGTCTCGAGCCCGACCAAGTCCGCGGCCTGGCGGACGCGGGCCTCGGCGACCGGTCCGGCGCCGTAGCTCAGGTTGTCGGCGAGCGAGCCACGGAAGAGGAACGGTTCCTGGAAAACCACTCCGACGGCGCGCCGCAGCGCGCCGAGATCGAGCTCGGCGAGGTCGACGCCGTCGATCCGCAGCTGTCCGGACCGGGGAGCCTCCAAACCGAGCACCAGCTTCGCCAATGTCGATTTGCCGCCGCCGCTCGCTGCGACGAGCGCCGCGGTCTCTCCTGCTGCCAGGCGGAACGAGAGACCGTCGAGCACCGGCGCGCCCTTGTCGTAAGCGAAGCGGACCTCTTCGACCGCGAGCTCGCCGCGGGCCGGCTGTGGCAGGAAGCGGGTGCCGCCGCGGCGGCTCTCGGCAGGCAGGTCGACCACGGCGAACAAGCGCGCCGCCGCGGCGAGCGTGCGCTGCCAGCGGCCCTGCACGTCGGAGAGCCGGCGCAGCGGCTCGATGGCCTGGGCGGCGTAGAGCGCGAAGACGAGCAGGTCGCCCGGCGAACGCGCCCCGGCGACGACCAGACGGCTGCCGTACCAGATCGCCGCCAGCAGACCGAGCGCCGTTGCCAGCCAGACCGCGGTGACCAGCGCCGTCGCCCACCACTCGGCGGCGAGCGCCAGCCCGACGTAGCGGGCGCCGGTGGCGCGCAACCGGCCGGCCTCCTGGGGCTCGGTCTGGCTGGCCTTGATCGTTGGCAGTCCGTGGAGCTGCTCGCCGGCGATGGCGGTTGCCTCGCCGAGCTCCTCCTGCGCCAGGCGGGACCAGACGCGGATGCGCCTGCCGAGGAGCGCGAACAGCAGCGCGGCGATCGGCACAGCGAGTCCGACCGCCAGCGTCAGCCGGGCGTCCAGCACGAACATCATGACCAGCGCGCCGGAGGTCACCGCCATGCCGCCGAGCAGCCGGCGCAGGAGGTCCTCGACGAAACCGGAGAGGGCGCTGGGATCGTTGAACAGGCGCGACAGCCACTTGCCCACGGCGCTCCCTTGCACGAGGCCGGCCTCGGCGGCGAGGAGCGCCGCGGAGGCCTCGTCGCGCAGCTCCTGAACCAGGCGCTTCTCGAATACGGCGAGCAGGTAGCGCGAAAGGAAGACGGCCACCAGGAGGAGCGCCACCGTCGCCGCCGCCAGAGCGAGCGCGCGACGCAGCGCCGACGGATCGGCGCCGGCGAGGAGGGTGTCCGACCAGACTTTGACCAGCCAGGTGAGCGCGAGCTGGCAAAGCGCCGCGACCACAACGGCGAGGCTTGCGACGACGAGTCGCGGCCAGTGGCGCAGGAGCCGCCCGAGCAGCCGGCGTGCGGTGGGGTCGAGGGCGGACACAGATGCGCGGCGGCCGCGTCTCAGCCGGCGCGCCGCAGCGCGAGCACCGCGTGCGTGCCGCCGAAGCCGAAGCTGTTGGAGAGCACGAGCTCGAGCCGGGCCGGCCGCGCCGCGGTCACCACCGGCAGATCGACGAGCTCCGGATCGCGCGGCTCGCTGTTCGCCGAGGGGGCGAGGAACTCCCCTTCGAGCATCAGGAGGCAGTGGATCGCCTCGTGCGCGCCTGCAGCGCCGAGCGCGTGGCCGCCGAGCGACTTGGTCGAGGAGAGCGGCGGTAGACGATCGCCGAACAGCCGGCGCAGCGCCGCCGCCTCGGCGCGGTCACCGGCCAGAGTGCCGGTGGCGTGGGCGTTGACGTAGTCGACTTCGGCCGCGTCGGCGCCGGCGTCGGCGAGCGCGAGGGCCATGCACTCGGCAGCGCGCGCGCCCGACGGCTCGGGAAGCACGAGGTCGAACCCGTCGGAGTTGGCGCCGAAGCCGGCGATCTCGGCGCGCGGCCGCGCGCCGCGCGCCAGTGCCCGCTCGCGGTTCTCGATGATGACGATGCCGGCGCCGCTCGCCAGCACGAGGCCGTCGCGGTCGGCGGCAAAGGGACGCGAGGCGAGCTCGGGGCGGTCGTTGAAGCGCGTCGCGAGCGCGGTGCGCATCGCCGCGAAAGCGCCGGCCACCAGCTCGTCGATGTCCTCGCCGCCGCCGGCGAGCGCGATGTCGAGGACGCCGGCGCGGACGAGCTCCGCGGCGTGGCCGATGGCATGCGCCGAAGTGGCGCAGGCCGAGGAGAGAGAGTAGCTGCGGCCGCCGATGCCGAAGCAATGGACAATCGCCGCGCTCGCCGAGCTCGACATCGACTGCACCACCGAGTAGGGGTCGACGCGCCGGGCGCGTCCGGCGTGCACCTCGACGCCGCCGCGATAGACCGCGCCGGTGCTGCCGATGCCGGTGCCGACGATGCAGCCGGTGCGCGGCGCGGCGAGCTCGCCGGCGCAGAGGCCGGCGTCGGCGATCGCCTGACCGGCGGCGAGCACGCAATAGAGGGGACCCGGCGCCAGCGCGCCGATGTCGCGCCGCGGCAGCCCGGCCGCCGCGGCGAG
>JBGARM010000472.1:0-2612 GCA_044230215.1 Thermoanaerobaculia bacterium
ATCGAGCGAAACAGAGCGCAGGCAATCTCTCCTTCACCAAACGTGACAACCGTGTGTAGGAGGGGACATGGACACCGGAGACACGGCGTGGCTGCTGGTCAGCTCCGCACTGGTCCTGTTCATGACGCCCGGGCTCGCGTTCTTCTATGGCGGCCTCGTCGGCCGCAAGAACGTGCTCGCGATCATGATCCAGAGTTTCGTCTCGATGGGCTGGACGACCGTGCTGTGGTGGGCGTTCGGTTTCTCGATGTGCTTCTCGGGCGACATGCAGCACCACACCGACTTCCTCGGACTGTCCGGCAACCTCGACTGGGCCTTCCTGCGCAACGTGACGCTCACGGCGCCGTCGCCCAACGAGACGATCCCGATGATCGTCTTCTGCGCCTACCAGATGATGTTCGCGATCATCACGCCGGCGCTCATCACCGGCGCGTTCACGAACCGCGTGACGTTCAAGGCGTACATGCTGTTCCTCACCGGCTGGCTCGTGTTCGTCTACTTCCCGTTCGTGCACATGGTCTGGGGCGGCGGCCTGCTCGCGCAGTGGGGCGTCAAGGACTTCGCCGGCGGCATCGTGGTGCACAACATCGCCGGCATGGCCGCGCTCGCGTCGGTGCTCTACGTCGGCAAGCGCAAGGTGAAGGACCGCGGACCGCACAGCATCCCGCTCGTCGCGCTCGGCACCGGCCTGCTGTGGTTCGGCTGGTACGGCTTCAACGCCGGCAGCGAGTTCCGCGTCGATTCGGTGACCGCGGTGGCCTTCCTGAACACCGACATCGCGGCGAGCTTCGCCGCCATCGCCTGGCTCGCCATCGACTGGTTCACCACCCGGAAGCCCAAGTTCCTGGGACTGCTGACCGGCGCAGTCGCCGGCCTCGCCACCATCACGCCGGCCGCCGGATATGTTTCGCCAGCGACCGCGGCGCTCATCGGCATCATTGCCGGCGGCGTCTGCTTCTACGCGGTGGCGATGAAGAACCGTCTCGGCTGGGACGACGCGCTCGATGTCTGGGGCGTCCACGGTGTCGGCGGCTTCATCGGTATCGTCTTGTGCGGGATCTTCGCCACCACAGCGTTCAATCCCGCCGGAGTCGACGGTCTGCTGCGCGGCAACGCGCACTTCTTCCTCGTCGAATGCGCCGCCGTGCTGTTGTCCTCGATGTGGGCGTTCGTCTTCACCTACGGCATGCTGTGGCTCATCGACCGGGTCACGCCCGTCAAGGTGGACGAAGCCGGAGAGGTCGAAGGACTCGACCAGGCGATCCACGGCGAGACCGCTTACCTCGAGGGCGTCTAGTCCGGCGCGAGAGCGGCACCGGTGAGTCGTCTTCAGCCGGCGGACGGCTCCGCATCGAGGGCCGCGGCTTCGGCGAAGGTGCGGTCCGAGAGGCCGGAGGCGCGGGCGAAGCCGGAGATCAGGCGACCGCCGGTCAGGCGCAGGCGGTGGAAGACGAAGTCGCCCAGTCCGACGGTCATCGCGGCGCTCGGGAACGAGGCGACCCAGGCGGCGGAGATCGCGTCGCGTTCCTCCGCGGCGACGGCTTCGACCGCGCCCTCGAGCACCACGCGCTGCGACTGCAGAGGGTCGACTCCGGGCGCGAGGGGCAGGTGGATCGCCGCCGAGAACGGCGCGCCGGGGGCGAGGCCGCGGCTGTGGCGGGCGAGGCCCGAGGTGTGAACGAGGAGGCTCGCGAGACCCGGCTCGGCGCGGAACGGCAGGACGCCGGCCACCGGCACACCGTCGACGACGACGGCCAGGGTCAGGATGCGCTCTTCGGTCAACAGGCGACGGAGCAGCTTCAGCTCGGATGACTCCATGGGGATCTCCTTCGACGCAGCTCTAGGATGCCACGACTGCCGCCGTTCAGCGCGGCCCGGATCTCGCGGCGTGCCGGACGAGCACCAGAGTCGTCCAGCCCAGGGCGCCGAGGAAGGCGAGCAGCAGGGCGAGTGGCAAGAGGGCCGAGCGCTCGCCGGCGTCGCAGACCCGGAGCAGCACGGGCCCGGGGAACGCTGCCGCTGCGAGGCGCTCGACCGCCGGCGCGACGGACGCCTCCGGCGCCGGCAGGAAGGGCAGTCGGGCGACCAGCCAGACGCCGAGGAGCGCGGCGTTGACCCGCGGGTGGTTCCAGGCCGGATCGTGCTGCAGCGCGAGGTTCATCCCCGAGCGCGGAATTCCGGCCAGGTTGGCGACGTCGGCAAGCGCCGTCTGGGGGATGGCGGTGCCCAGCGTGTTGACCACCAGGCCGCAGACGACGGCACCGAGGATCCAGCGCCGGTGGCCGCCGCGTCGGGCGCGTTCGGTGCGCGAGAGCGCCAGCGCGAGGAGGGCCGGCGCCAGCGCCGCGAGCAGGGGGCGCGGTCCCCAGGCGGCGTCGCTCCAGCTGTCGAGCCCGGCGAACGGCACGATCAGGCTGGCGGCGGCGAAGAGCGCGAAGCGGCCCGCCCGGCGATCGGTGACCGCGCCGCGAAAGGCGCGCCAGAGCCCGATGAGGACCAGCGGCGCGAACAGCACCAGGCCCTTGTTGAGCGACAGGAGGAAGCCGTGGACGTGGACCAGCCAGTCGACCGGGGAGGCGGCGAAAGCGACCGCCCCACGGTCGATCGCCAGG
>JBGARM010000473.1:0-2608 GCA_044230215.1 Thermoanaerobaculia bacterium
AGCACTCGACGAACTCGTTCTCGGGCCGCGTCCAGGACACGGTCGAGGAATGATCCGTGTACTCGCCGCACTGCGCCGACGCGATCACCACCGTCTCGCACTGCCCTGATTGGATCGCCTGCGCCGCCTCGAGCACGCTCTCGACGCCGAGACGATCGCCGACCGCGCGCATGTCGCCGGCGTGCCCCTTGAACTGGAAGGCGGCGGTGCGCGAAGCGACGCGCAGGCCGGGAAGCCGCGCCATGGCGTGGATCAGCTCTTCGGCCATGCCCTCGCAGAAGTAGTCCTGGTCGCGGGCCGGGCTCATGTCGGCGAACGGCAGGACGGCGATCGACGGCGGCGCGACCGCCAGGCGGACGCCGGAGCTGCCGGAGCCGGCGGAGCTGCCGAAGGCGGAGGCGCTGCCGGCGGCGCTCCCGCCGCCCGGAGCGCCGGCGATGCCGGAGATGTCCGAGCGACGGGAGGCGTCCGGGCCTTCGAGGTCGGCGAGGAGGGCACGCGCCGTCGGGTAACGCTCCGCCGGCACCTTGGCGATCAGGCGCCGCGCGACGCGCTCGAGCGCCGGCGGCAGCTGCACGCCACTCGCGGCTGAACGCGGCGGTTCCTCCTTGAGGATCGCCGCCATGGTCTCGGCGGCGGAGTCGCGGCGGAACGGCGGCCGGCCGGTGACCATCTCGAGCAGGACGACGCCGAGCGCGAAGAGATCGGAGCGCGCGTCGGCGGGGCGGCCGCGCACCTGCTCCGGCGACATGTAGGCGACGGTGCCGAAGACCAGCCCGGGAGCCGTTTGCTGCTGCCCTTGCGGCTCCTGCCGGGTGGGGAAGCCGCCGACCTGGGTGGCGAGCTCCTGCGGGGCCGTCGGCCCCACCGCCTTGGCGAGGCCGAAGTCGAGGATCTTGGCGTGGCCGTCGCGGGTGAGGAAGAGGTTCTCCGGCTTGAGGTCGCGATGCACGATGCCGCGTTCGTGCGCCGCGGCGAGCCCGCGGGCAAACTGCACCGTGAGCTCGACGGCCTTCGCGGCGGTGAGCGGACCGCGCTCGAGCAGGTCGCGCAGGGTCTCGCCCTCGAGCAGCTCGGTGACCAGATAGCGCACGCCGTCCTGCTCGCCGATGTCGAAGACGGCGAGCAGGTTGGGATGCGAGATCGCCGAAGCGGCGCGCGCCTCCTGCTCGAAGCGCCGCAGACGGTCGGGGTGGGTGGCGACCTCTCCCGGCAGCACCTTGAGCGCCACCTCGCGCCCGAGCCGCGCGTCGCGCGCGCGGTAGACCTCGCCCATGCCGCCGGCGCCGAGCGCGGCGACGATCTCGTAGGGGCCGAGGCGGGTCCCCGGCGGCAGGGCCATGCGGGGGATTGTAGACCCGCTGCCTGGCGGCTGTTGGATTACTCCCCGACGAGCAGTAGCCGGGCGAAAAGGGTGGCGCCGTAGGCGGAGCCGAAGCCGCTGCTGTCGTCGCGCCAGACGAAGTCGACGCGCACCCGGCCGTGGGTGGTCGAGGCGAGCTCGTCGAACTCGACGTGCGTCTCGACCTGGACCGCGGCCAGGTGGTGGTCGCCCTCCGGATAGCCGACGTCGAAGCCCTGCAGCATGCAGTGCACGCGCCGCACCGGCTGCGGGAAGGTGAAGGCGACGGCGAGCGACGTCTCGGGCGGGAACGAGAGCTGGGGACTGCCGATGACGAGCGGGAGGAGCTGCATGGGCGACTCCCTATCCCTCGAGCACCGCGTCGCGCAGCGGGCCGACGACGTCCGGGAGGCCGGGGCGCGCGCCGAGCTCGACGAAGAGGACGTAGTCGATCCAGCCGGTGAAAGTGTTGCCGTCGTCGTCGTGAAGGTAGAGCGTGCCGACGAGGCGCGCCTCCCAGCCGTCGTCGACGCGGCCGCCGGGCTCCGCGTGCAGATCCACGGTCAGCTGGCGGACGTGATGGTCGGAGGAGACGTAGCGCGCCTCGTAGCCGGCGAGCGCCACGGCCACCGAGAGCACCGGGCGGTCGAAGCCGACGCGCAGGACGACGGTGTGCGAATGCGACTGCGGGAGAAAGTCGAGGCGACCGCTGCGGGTTTCCATGCCGGGCCTCCGGTCGTGACGGAACGCGCCGAGTGTACGCCAGGAGACTCGGCCGCCAAGCACACTCGAAGATGGGGACCATCCCTACCTTCTCCTTCGTTCTACCGGCAGCGAGTCAAGATGAGGACACCGCCCGATCCCCGGCGCCCGGAAGCTGCAGGTGAAGATCGTTGCAGCGGGCGGGGGCGGAGGGAGCTAGGATCGGCTCCGTCGTGAGCGATCCAGTGCAGTCGGGCTTCGCCTTCGGGCGCATCGTAAACGACGACGCGCAGGCGAAGCTCCTGCTCGCCGGGCGCGAGGTGCCGCTGACGGCGCGCGAGCTTCATCTGCTGGTGATCTTCCTGTCGCGTCCGGCGGAGTGGCTGGAGGAGGCCTGGCTGGAGCGCGGCCTGTGGCCGAAAGCGGTGCCCCCGTCGGGCGAGCTCGACCGGCTGGTGCGGGCGCTCACCGCGGCCCTCGACCAGGGGGCGGACGGCGTCGCCACGATCCAGGCGGTGAAGCGGCGCGGCTATCGGCTGCTCATTCCGGTGCGGCCGCTCGCCA
>JBGARM010000474.1:0-2607 GCA_044230215.1 Thermoanaerobaculia bacterium
GCCGGTGCTGGCGAACGTTCGCCTGGAGAACGCCGCGACGTCGTTCGCGCTGCGCGTTCCGACGCGGCCGCTGGCGCTCCAGGTCGACCCGTCGTTCGATCTCTTCCGCCGACTCGACGCGCGCGAGATTCCGCCGTCGATCGGCCAGATCTTCGGCGAGCCGCGCCTGCTGGCGGTCATCGCCGCAGACGCTTCGCCGGCGGAGGCCGCGGCGTGGCGGAGCCTCCTCGAGTCGTGGCGAACGGCGGCGCACGACGTGCAGATCGTCGGCGAAGCCGACCTTCCGGAGAGCGCCCCACTGCCCGCCGACCACGCGGTCTGGCTGCTCGGCCGAGGCAACCGGCTGGCGGCGCGCTTCTTCAGCGCCCCGGGCCTGGCGATCGATGCCGCAGGGCTCGGTCTCGACGGCACGCCCATCGCCTTCGCCGGCCACACCACCGTCGCGGTGGTGCGCCATCCGCTGAGCGCCGAGCGCGCGATCGGCTGGATCACTGTCGATCCGGCTCTCCTCGCAGCACTCCCCGGCCTCGGCCGCAAGCTCCCGCACTACGGCAAGTACAGCTACCTCGGCTTCGAAGGCAGCGAGCCGACCAACATGCTCAAGGGGCAATGGGCGGCGGCGGACTCGCCGCTGCGCATCGATCTGCGGGTGCTGCGGCCGGCGGCGGAACGCGGGACAGCGCTCCCGGCGCTCGCCCTCGAGCCGCGCCGCGCCCTGGCCGAGCTGCCCGTAGCGGCGCCGCCGGAGGCGCCCCAGGGGTCGCCCGTAAGGTAGGCCTACTCGAGCCGCACGCGCGTGGCGGGGCGGAGGTCGCCGGTGCGCACGCGGACTTCGAGGAGATGGGGCTCGGCGGAGATCGTGGCGCTGCCGGCGCCCGGCGGTACCGCGATCGGCAGCCGCACCGACGTCGCTCCCGCCGCGATGACGACCGGCGGCAGGGCGTGGCCGTCCCACTGCACTTCGAGCAGCGCTTCGCTGCGCGCGGCCTCGGCGAGCTCGAGCCAGAGAGCGGTTGCGGGACGCGACGGCAGCAGGTCGAGGCGCGAAGCGCCCTGGTCGAACCACCAGTCGGCGGCCTCCCAGCGGTCGCGCGCGAGCGGCGGACCGGGCACGACGCCGACCGCTGCCAGGCGTTCGGCGAGCGCCCGCCAGGCGAGCCGGACGCGGAAGGCGCGATGCACCGTGAGCAGCGTCGCGCGCGCCGCGGGGATCTCCTTGCGCGCCGCCTGGAGCTTTGCCTTGTAGGTGAGGAAGGGCGCCCACGGCTCGCTCCAGACCTCGTCGGAGCGGCGTTCGAGGAGGTCGGCCCGGGCGCGGTCGCCGGCGGCGAGCGCCGCGAAGGCGGCTTCGCCGCCGCGGAGCATCGAACCGGCGAGCGAAGCGAGGCGCCCCATCGCCGGGCTGGCGAAGGGGCAGTCGCGCACCAGGCAGAGCGGCAGCGCCCAGCCGAGCCAGGCTTCGGCGGCGCGGACCTGCGCTTCGTCCGCCGGCCCGGGCGGCAGGCGTCCGAGCGCGGTCTCGACGGTCGGCGCGAACTCGGCGTCGACCGGCGCCGCGGCGAGCACGGCGCCATACTGCCGGCGCGCCCCCGGCAGATCGCCGCGCTCGACGGCGGCGGCGGCGAGCGCGAGGTCGCGCTCCAGACTCTGCCGGAGGCTCGCGCGCGAGCGGGCGGAGAGGGCGGCGAACTCGCTCCACGACCGGCGCTCGAGGGCGCTCGTGGCGAGACGCTTCCAGGTGAGCGGCTGGTCGGGCAGCAGGGTCGCTGCGCGCTCGAGCGAGCCGGCGATCGCCACCCACGGTTCGTAGAGGCGCTCGAAGGTGCGCGGCTCGAGGAACGCCTCGCGCAGCAGGGCCTCGACCTTGGTGCGTTTCGCCGGCGTGAGCGCCGGCCAAACTTCGAGGTAGGCGGCGGCGAGCAGGCGCCGCGGCTGCATCTCGGCCGGCGCGAGCTCGGAGGCGACGGTGAGCGGGCGCTCCCAGTCCTTCGCCAGGGAGTAGATCCGCGGGTCGCGATTGCGACTGCGCTCGAGGCTGACCGCCGCGCCGAGGAGCATCGCCGCCTGCCAGCTCGCCGGCTCGTCGCGCAGCGCCTCGCGGGCGAGCTCGCGGGTGGCGAGCAGGCGCTCGGCGGAGGCCGGCGAGCCGGGCTCGCGGTTGGCGATCTCGAGGTCGAAGAGGCGCGCCGCGAGCACCAGCCGGGCGTCGGTCGGATCGCCCTCGCGGCGCATGCGCACGGTGAGCTCGGCGAGCTCGGGGCCGGCGAGGCCCTGGCTGCGCGCGACGGCGGCGAGGTCGTCCTGCACGGCGAGCCAGGCGCGGTGATGCGCGACGGCCCCGCCGGCGAGCACGGCGAGGAGGATCGTCGCGCCCAGGGTGGCGATCCGCCGCCCGGATGTCCGCGCCGATACCGGCCCCTGCTCGAGCGCAGGCGCCGCCTCACCCGGCGGCGTGGGGGAAAGTCTGGGCATCCAGGTTAGCATCGGTCAAGGAACCCGATCATGACGCATCGCGAGCCGAGCTTTCACGCTGTCGCGGATGCCGGCGCCGGATGACGGTCGCCGCCTTTCGCTTCGATCCGCCGGAGGTGGCGCCCACGCCGGCGT
>JBGARM010000475.1:0-2604 GCA_044230215.1 Thermoanaerobaculia bacterium
GATGTGGGGACGTATCGGGGTGCCGCCGCGATCTGCGGTGTGGATCCCAAGACGGTGAAGCGCAAGATGCTCGCGCACGAGGCCGGCGAGCTCGCCGAACGCGCGGGCCTGGCGCTCGGCGCGACGACCGAGCGCCTCTGGTCGCTCGCCTGGCGGGGTCGGGCTACCTGCACTTCGCTGCGTGTACTGCGGCAGGGCATCCAGAGCGGCTTCCGGCTCGAGCGGTTGTCGCCGGAGGCGAGCGGCGGCCGTCCGGGCGACGGACGCGGCGGCCGCCGGGGACTCTTCCGCCGTTGGCAGGGAGGGCAACCTCCGGGCGGACGCTGGCGGGCGCTCGGGGCCGGCGCTGCGGAGGGTGCCGGAGCCCCTGCGGGAGAGACCGCTGCAGAGGTCGCGGATCCCATCGTCGAAGAGGAGCGCAGCCGCGAGCGGGCGCGCCTGCTGCTCGATCGCTACGGGGTGCTGTTTCGCGAGCTGCTCGCGGCCGAGGTTCCGGCGCTCGCCTGGAGCCGCGTGGCGCGGGCGCTTCGCGGCCTCGAGCTCGCGGGAGAGATCGTCGCCGGCCGCTTCTTCGAGGGACTACCCGGCCTGCAGTTCGCCCTGCCGACGGCCCTGCGGCGGTTGTACGAGGGCCTGCCGCACTCGGCGGTCTGGTGGTGCTCGGCGCTCGATCCCGCCTCACCCTGTGGCCTCGAGCTGCCAGGCCTCGAAGGCGAGTTTCCGCGCTCCTCGCTGCGCCGGGCGGCCTCGACCCGGCTCGCCTATCGCGGCAGCCGCCTGGCGGCGATCTTCGCCCGCGGCGGGCGCGAGATCCATTTTGCAGTGCCCCCGGGCGACCCGGATCTGCCGCAGCTTCTCGAACCCCTGCGCTCGGCCCTCACCCGCGCCGTCGACCCGGAACGCGGCATCGACGTCGAGCAGATCAACGGCGAGCCGGCCGCCGGCAGTCCCTATCTCGCAGCCTTCGCAGCTTTCGACCGCACCCGCGATGGCGGCCTCCTGCGACTCCGCCGGCGCTACGCCGGCCGCGAGTCCGGCGGCTGATTCTTGGTAGGCTCGCGCTGCAGCCGGCAACGATCTGCCACCGAGAACGACAGGACTGGAAAGGACCGCACAGCGATGAAGAGGATTCTGCGTTGGACCTGCATGCTGGCGCTCTTGGCGGCCGGCCTCGCCGTACCCGCCACGGCGGGAGAGCATCGCATCGGCGGCGGGTTGCACTACTGGCAGAGCGTCAGCCAGCTCGATGACAACTTTCCGGACTTCGAGGTGCAGGACGACGGCTTTTCCGAGGTGGTCTCCTATCAGTACCTGGCCGGCTTCCTGCGCTTCGAGGCCGCGGCGGAGTACTTCGACAAGGGATTCCAGGGGTCGCGCGACTGGGCGCTCTCGCCGCAGGTCTACGTGCTCGCCGGGCGCGGAATCTACGGCGGTCTCGGTGTGGGCGTGACCTACTCCGACTTCGCCCACGGCAGCTGGTCCGATCCGTTCTACATCGCCAAGGCGGGAGTCGACTTCCTGCTGTTGCCGAAGCTCCACCTGGACATCAACGCCGACTACCGCTTTGTGAAGTGGGAAGACGTCGACAACTACGACAGCGACACCATCACCTTCGGCGCGACAGTTCGCGTCGGATTCTGAAGAAAGGGAAATCCATGGCCATTCGCAAGGCGAACGCCGTCTGGAACGGCGGACTGCAGGACGGAAACGGCTCGATCAAACTGGGCAGCGGCGCCTTCGAAGGCCGCTACTCCTTCTCGTCGCGCTTCGAAGAGGGGACCGGAACCAACCCCGAAGAGCTCCTCGGAGCCGCTCACGCCGGCTGTTTCTCGATGGCGCTCGCCGCCGGCCTCGGTCGGGCGGGCTTCTCGCCCAAGCGCGTGGCGAGCGAAGCGCGGGTGCAGCTGCTCAAGAACGACGCCGGCCTCGCCATCACCCGCATCGAGCTCGACTGCGAAGCCGAGGTTCCCGGCATCGACGCCGCCACCTTCGCCCAGCAGGCCGAGGGCGCCAAGGCCAACTGCATCATTTCCAAAGCGCTTTCGGCCAGCATCGAGATCGTCCTCAACGCCAAGCTCGTCGGATAGGGGCGCCCGGGGCGGTCCGCAGTGAGACCCGGCCTCCTTCGCCTGCTCGCACTCGTCGCACTCGCCGGAATCCTGGTGGCGCTCGCTCTCTGGTGGACGAGCGATCGCCGCCGGATTCTGGCGCAGTTCGAGGCTCTACAGAGCGCGATCGAAAAGCACTCGTCGGAGGGCGCTCTCGACCGGCTCGCCCATGCCCGTGATGTTTCGCAACTCTTCGCCGACGGATTCGTCATCCTGGCTCAGCCCTACGAAGGGACCATCACCGACCGCCAGCAGCTGATGGGCGTCGTCGACCGCTATCGCGGCAGCGCCGAGACGATCGCGGTTTCCGACTCCGAAGTCGAAGTGACCCGGCGGGAGAACGCCACCGCCGATCTGACGGCGGTGGTCGAGGCGGTGGGGATGCGACCGGGCGGTCCCGGACGCGAGCGCCTGCGGCTGCGCATCGCCTGGCGCAAGGACGACGGCGTCTGGCGCATTCAGGAGCTCGAGGTGCTCGCAGTTCTCGACAGCTCCG
>JBGARM010000476.1:0-2585 GCA_044230215.1 Thermoanaerobaculia bacterium
TGCGGCGCGCGCCGCCTTCCTGGTCTCGCCGCTCGGTTTCAAGCTGGCGCAGGAGTCGGCGACCGACAACCGCTACATGGACCTAGCGCTCCAGACATCGGAAGAGCGCGCCCTGGTCGAGCACGCGCACCTCGCCGAGGCGCTGGCGGGAACACTGCCGACGATCACGCTTCCGGGCGATCCGGAAACCCCCGACGCCGTCTTCCCGAACAACGTCTTCGCGACCACCAAAGACAAGCTGATCATCGGCGCGATGCGCCATGACGTGCGTCGGCGCGAGGCGCAGAGGCAGGACCTGCAGACACTCTTTACCGGTCTTTTCGCGAAACGAATCGAGGCACTTCCAGAAGACTGCGTCGCCGAGCTGACCGGCCCGCTGATCGTCGATCGGGGGAGGAACATCGGCTTCTGCGGCCTGACCGAGCGCTGCGACCGCAGGGGAGCGGAGGCGATGGACAAGGCGTTCGGCCTCGACCTGACCTTCGTCTTCGCGCTCGACCCCGGCGAGTACCACACCAACGTGGTGATGTCGGTGCTGGCGAGCCGGGCCCTGGTCGTCCATCCGCCGTCGTTCCGTGACCCGGAAGTGCCGCGGGCGATCGCCGAGCTCTACGGCGAGCAGGTGCTGGTTCTCACCGACGCCGAGAAGGCCGCTTTCGCCGGCAACTGCATCGCTCTCTCCGACAAGGATGTATGGATGAGCGCCGCGGCAGCGGCGGCGCTCGCCCCCGAGCACCGCGAGCAACTCGCCGCCTGGGGCTTCGCGCTCAGGAGCGCCCCGCTCGCCGAGATCGAGAAGGCCGGCGGCTCGTTGCGCTGCTGCGTGGCCGAGATCTACTGACACCGCACCCGTGCGCAGAGGCCCGCCGCCCGCGCGCTGCGGCCCCTTTCCTCTTGCACCATTCTGTAATGTAAGTTACAGTACGCGACGTGAGCGAAACCAGCCCCAGCCCCAACCCCGGCTGCCGCGGAAGCGGTGCCGACGGTCTCTCGGATCGCGCCACGGCGCGCCGGCAGGCGATCATCGCCGCCGGGCGGGAGCTCTTCCTCGAAAGGGGCTACGCCGCTACGACCTGCGCCGATGTCGTCGCCAGGTCCGGCGGCTCGCTGGCGACGATCTACAGCCTCTTCGGCACCAAGCGCGGCCTGTTCGAGGCGATCCTGCGCGATCACGCCGACGCGGTCATGCGGCCGCTCTGTGTCGAGGGGCTGTCGAGCGATCCCGAGCAGGGTCTCTGCGCGGTCGGACGGCGCTACCTGGCCGTGGTGCTCGAGCCGTCGGTGGTCGCCTGGTGGCGCGCTCTCTGCGCCGAGGCTCCGCACGCGCCCGAGCTGCGCGAGGTCTTTCTGACGGAAGAGGGCGGGCCGATCCAGCAGGCGCTCGCCGCCTATCTGCGTGAAAGCGTGGAGAAGGGGCTGCTCGAGATCGCCGAGCCGGTGCGCGCTGCCGGGCAGTTCCTGGCGCTGCTGCGCGGCCACCTGCACAACCGGGCGCTCGCCGGAGACCCGACGCCCGCCACGCCGCAGGAGATCGAGGAACAGGTGCTGAGCGCCGTCCAGATCTTCATCCATGGTTGCCGACCCCGCGCTGCGGGTTCCTGAAATCTTTCATCCGACTGCAAATCGACAGGAGATCCTCGTGAATCGCACCTACATGACAGCAGCCATCCTCGTGGCAGGCCTGGCAGTCGCCGCCTGCGGCGGCAAGCCGCCGGCGCAACCCGCGCCGCCGCCGGCGCAGGTCACGGTTACGACGCTCGCGCCGCAGGACATCGAAATGTCGTTCTCGGTTCCGGGCCGGCTGCAGGGCTCGCGCGAAGTCGAGGTGCGGTCGCGGGTCAAGGGAATCCTCCAGAGCTGGGCCTACAAGGAGGGCGAGCCGGTGCGCGAGGGCCAGCTCCTGTTCCGCATCGACCCGGCGTCGTATCGCGCCAGCGTCGACCGCGCCCGGGGTGTCGTCGGCGAAGCCGAGGCCGCCCTCGCCCGCGCCGAGCGCGATGTCGCCCGGCTGGGGCCTTTGGCCGAGCGCGAGGCGGTTTCGCGCCGCGAGCTCGATGACGCGATCTCGACCCGCGACCAGGCCAAGGCGGGCCTCGAGAGCGCCAAGGCCGCGCTGCGCTCGGCGGAGCTCGAGCTCGGCTACACCCAGGTCGTCGCGCCGGTCTCCGGCATTTCCGGCCGCGCCCTGAAGTCGCAGGGAAGCCTCGTCGACGACAGCGAGAACTCGCTGCTCACCAGCATCTGGCGGATCGATCCGATCTGGGCGCTCTTCACCCTGTCGGACCGCGAGTTCGCGCGCCTGCAGGCGGAGCTCGCCCGCGACCACAAGGCGCTCGCCGATGTCATGGCGGAGCTCGTCCTCGCCGACGGCCGGACCCATCCGCTGCCCGGCAAGCTCAATTTCACCGGTTCGCAGATCGATGCCTCGACCGGTTCGGTCGAGCTTCGCGCCGAGTTCCCGAACGCCGACGCCGCGCTGCTGCCGGGTCTCTTCGTCCGCGTCGTGCTCAAGGGCGTGAAGCGCTCGGGCGCGCTGGTGGTGCCGCAGCGCGCGGTTCAGCAGGCCCCCGAAGGCCGCTTCGTCT
>JBGARM010000477.1:0-2570 GCA_044230215.1 Thermoanaerobaculia bacterium
AGATCGGGGCGAACGGCGAGGTGCAGCCCTTCGAGACCGGATAGTCGCGGAAGATTCCCAGGCGCTCGCCGATGGCGATGGCGCGCTCGCGAAGCTCGGGGAAGTGAATGCCGATGCCCGCCAGACAGTTGTTCATCGTCCACTGCGTCTCGGGCGCCGCCAACGGCATCTCGGCCTCGATGCGGTCGAGGAGCGCCGGCAGGTCGAGCCCTTCGGGGCTGGCGTTGATGCGCCCCGAGGTCAGGCTCCAGCCGGCCCGCGCCAGCCAGGTGCCCCCGGGTTCTCGCAGAGTGTCCGGCGCCATCCACTTCTGCCGCAGCGCCTCCTTCCCGGGATGCTCTTTGACGACGTAGGCGTTCAACCAGTCCGCCAGCCAGCCGAAGGTCGCCGCGCGCACCATCGCCTCGAGCTCGGCCGCAGCGAGGCGCTGCGGCTCGGAGACCAGCACCGCCAGCAGGCGGGCATCGAGATTGCCGGTCTCCCAGAGGGCGAGCGCCAGGGCGTGATCCTTCTTGATCTTCGCCGCCACCTTGCGCAGATCGCCCATCTGGACGCCGAACTGGTTGTCGCCGGCGCCGAGCTTGCGGTTGCGCGCCCGCACCTTTTCGTTGCCGAGCGCGGCGAGCTGCTGCAAAGTCTCCTCGCGGTTCATGGTGGCCTCCTGAGGCTAGCTGCCCGGGCTGCCCTTCCGGTTCACCCTGTAGGTGAGCTCGGCGAAGCCCGGACTGTCGAAGCGCGCTGCCGTGAGCTCGAGGACGGGCGCCACGATGCGGCGGGGAAGCAGCGGCCGGCCCGAGCCCAGGGTCGCCGAAGCCACCTGCACGACGATCTCGTCGAGGAGGCCGGCGTCATGGAACTGGCCGACGAGCTCGCCACCGCCCACCAGCCAGACGTTCCGGTCGCCGGCGGCGGCGGCCATCGCCGCATGCACCGGCCGCACGTCGCCGCGGACGAAGTGAATGGCGGCCCCCGGCACCGCGGGGAGCTCGCGGTGGCTGAAGACCCAGGTCGGTTGCGCGTAGGGCCAGGGCTGCTTCTCTCCGGCGCTCGGCGTGATCGCGTGGCGCAGCAGCCACTCGTAAGTCGAAGCCCCCATCGCCAGGGCACCCACCTGCTGGATGAAGGCCGGATAGCTGTGCTCGGCCGGCTCGCCGAGCGCAAACAGCCATTCGAGCGAGTGATCGTCGGTGGCGAGGAAGCCGTCGAGAGTGCAGGCGGTGTAGTACTGGGTCTTCATGGCCGATGCGCTCGCGTGCGAACTCTAGCGCGACCGCCGGCGCGCGGCGGAGCGTCTGGGTGCGAAGGAGATGTTCCTTGAGAAAGACTCAGCGCCCTCCGCGCGCCAGAAGCGCCAGCCCGCCGACGATCAGAAAGACGAGCCACGACAGGTGCCTGCCGCGGGTGAAGTAGAGCGGGAAAGCCGCAGAGACGAGCGCCACGGCCCCTAGGGTCGCGAGCACCTGGTCGGTGGAGACGGGGCCCCGTGAGGCGACCAACGCCAGGTAGGCGAAGCCCCACCAGGCGACGGTCGTGAGATGCCAGGCGAAGCGGAGCGTGCCGGTGGTGAAAGCCGTTCCGCCGAAGAGCTGCGGCAGGTCGGCGCGCCGGAAAAGCCGGATCAGGATGTAGCGCTCTCCCAGGTAGGAGTGCGCGACGCCGGTGAGGAAGATCAGGACTGCGGCGAGGAGGAGCATCGTCGGCCGAAGATCACGATATCGCGACGGCGCTCGACGCCGGTTGCCAGCCTCGCCCCGGGAGCTCCTCCCAGAGTCGGCGGCGGAGTGAGGCGTGGGCGACGGCGACGTTCACCGCACCTCGAACTCGTAGGGCCCTGCCATCGCGATCACCGCGTGCCTGCCAGGCCCCGTGCGAATACTCAGGTAGAACCACATCTTGAGGGGCAGGGCGATCTCTCGATTACCGATGACGTGCTTGAGAGGGAAATCGAGCGACACCGTGCCGCTCCCACAGCTCGGGACCTTGCTGCCTCTCCCCGGATAGGTGCCATCCGAAGTCGCGTTCGGAGTCGTTGTCGCGAATTGCGCAAAGACCGTGTAGTCGCCCGGAAAGCCCTCTGGAATCGCAAAGACGAGGTCTGCGCGCACGACATCGTGGGACCTGACTTTCGAGCCCGGTTCTGGACTGATCTTCGAGACCGTAAGCGTCGCGGAGCCACTCGGTGGCTGAACAACCACCGGAGGCGTCGACCCCGCGCAGGCTAGCGAACTCGCCACGAGCAGCCATGCCAAGAGGTGCTTGACCACGATCCCTCCCCTTCCGTTCCGCAAGATCACCGAGGCTCTCTTCGCACAGATCTCTGCGGTGCGCCCGCCGAGGTAATGGCTTCCCGGACCGTGCTACTCCAGCTCCCTACCCATGAACACGTTGAACTCCGAAGCGGTGTAGTCGGCGAACGGGCCGCACCAGGCGAAACCGTTGCGCAGGTAGAGCGCGTGGGCGGCGGCGAAGGCTGGGCCGGTGCCGGTTTCGAGGAGGAGTCGCGCGTAGCCCCGTCGGCGCGCCGTGCGCTCGATCTCTTCGAGGATCGCCAGCCCCACGCCGCGGCGGCC
>JBGARM010000478.1:0-2565 GCA_044230215.1 Thermoanaerobaculia bacterium
ACCGAGTACGCCGACTACCTGCGGCGGGTCGTACACGAGAAGGAGACCGGCGTTTGAAGCTGGTCGCCACGGAGCTTCCTGGCGTCCTCCTCGTCGAGCCCCGCGTCTTCCGCGACGAACGCGGATTCTTTCTCGAGGTCTGGAACGCCGGGACGTTCGCCGCCCAGGGCCTGGACGTCGCCTTCGTGCAGGACAATCACTCGCTGTCGCAGCACGGCACGCTGCGCGGACTGCACGTGCAGCTGCCGAAATCGCAGGGCAAGCTGGTGCGCTGCACCGAGGGCACGATCTTCGATGTCGCCGTCGACATCCGGCGCGGCTCGCCGACCTTCGCGCATTGGCTCGGCGTCGAGCTCTCGGCGGAGAACTTTCGCCAACTCTGGGTGCCACCCGGTTTCGCCCACGGATTCTGCGTCGTCTCGCCCCGCGCCCAGGTCGAGTACAAGTGCACCGAGCTCTACGATCCGGCGATCGGCATCGCCTGGCCGCTCGACGCTCCCCTGTTGTCGGCCAAGGACCAGGCGGCGCGGCCCCTGGACGAGCTCGCCGACCGGCTTCCCCGATTCGCCGCCTGAACCGCGCAACCCTCCGATGCCCGACCGCGAGAGCCTGACCGCCGCCGACCGGGCGCAGCTCTCCGAATGCGGCATCCCGCTCGCCGAGGCCGAGCGCCAATTGGCGCTGCTGGCCAGCGCCGAGACGAGACCGGCAACCCGGCTGTTGCGGCCGGCGACCGTCGGCGACGGCATCGAACGCATCCGCGAGGCGGAGATTCCGGCGCTGCTGGAGCGGGCTGCGGAGGCCCAGCACCAGGGCCGCTTCCTCAAGTTCGTCCCCGCTTCGGGCGCCGCCTCGCGCATGTTCCGCAGCCTCGCCGCGATCGCCGAGCGCTTCCCCGAAGGCCGCCGCGAAGAAGTTCGTCAAGCCGCCGAAAACGGCGACGCCGACGCCAGAGAGGTCCTGGATCTCGCCGCCAGGCTCCCCGCCATGGCCCTCGGCCAGGAGCTCGAGGAACGCCGACCCGGCGTTCTCGCCGGGCTCGCTGAAGCCACTGCTGCCCCGGACTTGACCCCCTTGTTCGAGCTCTTCTTCGCCGCGACCGGCAACGCTGCTCCGCTCGCCAACTCTCCGAAAGGGCTTCTCCCCTTCCACTGGGCCGGCGATCGCCCGCGCACCGCGTTCGCGGAGCAGCTCGCCGAAGGCAGGCACTATCTGAAGGATGACGGAGGTCTGAGCCGTTTCCATTTCACCGTCGCGGCAGACTTCCGCCGTCCGTTCGCCGGCGCGCTCGAGAGCGCGCGCCGCGATCTGGCCGGGACCGGCGACCGCTTCGAAGTCGCCTTTTCCGAACAGCTCCCCGCGACCCAAGCGCTCGCCCTCGACGACGCCGGCCGGCCGGCCCGCGCTGCCGACGGCCGTCTGCTGCTGCGGCCGTCCGGGCATGGCGCCCTGCTCGAGAACCTGGCGGCGACCGGCGGCGATATCGTCTTCGTCAAGAACATCGACAACCTGCTGCCCGAGGAACGCCACGCCGAGCTCGCCCGCTGGAAGGGCATCCTGGCCGGCAAGCTCCTCGAGCTCCTCGCCACCCGAGGAGGCAGCGCGCGCGACGACCGCCCCTGGCGGGTCTGCGGCGTGGTCGCCAACACCGGCGAACCGGGCGGCGGGCCGTTCTGGGTCGAAGACGCGGACGGCCGGGCCTCGCTGCAGATCGTCGAGTCGGCGGAGGTCGCCGCCGGCGACGCCGGGCAGCTCGGGATCTTCCGCGGCTCGACCCACTTCAACCCGGTCGACCTGGTGGTGGCCCTGCGCGACTCCGCCGATCGCCCGCGCGATCTCGCACCGTTCGTGGACCCGGCCCGGTGCCTGGTGGCGGCGAAGTCCGAGGGCGGACGGCGCCTCCGGGTCTATGAACGTCCGGGGCTGTGGAACGGCGCCATGGCGGGCTGGAACACCCTGTTCGTCGAAGTCCCGGCGTGGACCTTCGCGCCGGTCAAGACGGTCCTCGACCTCGCCCGTCCGGAGCATCTCGACCCTACCCGTTTGCGCTTGCGCTAGCTCGGACCCGGTCGGTATCCTGACCGGGCAGTACCCTTCCGCCTGGAGAGAGTCATGACCCGACTGTTCGTACCGAAAGAGATCCGCGCCGGCGAGCGGCGCGTCGCCGCATCCCCCGAGAGCGTCAAGAAGCTGGTTCACGCCGGACTGGAGGTCGTCGTCGAAGCCCGCGCCGGCCGCGGCGCCGGCTTCCCCGACGACGCCTATCGCGCCGCCGGAGCTACCCTGGCGGGCTCCGCCGCCGAGGGCTACCAGGGAGCCGACATCGTCTTCAAGGTAGCGCCACCCGAGATGAGCGAGGCCGAACAGCTGTCGCCGGGCACCTTTCTCTTCTCGCTGCTCGATCCGTATCGCAACACCGAGCTCGTCCGGACCCTGGTCGCCCGCAAGGTGACGGTCTTCGCCATGGAGCTGGTGCCGCGCACGACCCGCGGTCAGGCGCTCGACGTGCTGTCGTCGCAGGCCTCGATCGCCGGCTACAAGGCGGTGCTCGTGGGGGCGGAGAAG
>JBGARM010000479.1:0-2558 GCA_044230215.1 Thermoanaerobaculia bacterium
GATCCGGATCGCCGGCGGGAGCTCGCTGCGTCCGGGCGCAGGCGCGCCGAGGCCTTTCGCTGGGAGACGCTGGCGGCGGCCACGCTGGCGGTCTACCGCCAGTCCTTGACGGCAAGTGCGGGCGCGCAGAGCCCGAAGGCGGAGCGGCCGGCATGACCGAGCCGATCGGCCTGGTGCACGACTGGCTGACCGGTCAGCGCGGCGGCGAGCACGTGCTGGCGGCGATCGCCCGCCTGGCGCCACGCGCGCCGATCTACACCCTGTTTCATCTCCCGGGAACGGTATCGGCGGAGATCGAATCGCACCGGATCGCCACCTCCTTCCTGCAGCGCGCGCCGCGCCTGCGCCGCAACTACCGCCACTACCTGCCGCTCTTCCCTGCCGCGATGCGCTCGCTCGACACCACCCCGCATCGCCTGCTGCTGTCGTCGAGCCATTGCGTCGCCAAGGGGGCCCGGCGGGGCAGCGGGGCTTTCCACGCCTGCTACTGCCACACCCCGATGCGCTACGCCTGGGATCAGCGCCGGGCCTACTTTCCGCCGCCCCGGGGACCGGTGGACTGGCTGCGCGAGCGGATCCTCGACCGCCTCCAGGCCTGGGACGTCGCCACGGCCGGCCGCGTCGACCTCTACCTCGCCAATTCGCATTTCGTCGCCGGGCGCATCCGCCGCTACTACGGCCGCGCTTCGCAGGTCCTCGCGCCGCCGGTCGATACCCTCTTCTACCGGCCGACCGGCGACCGGCGCGAGCGATTCGTCCTGGTGGTTGCCGCCCTGGCGCCATACAAAAAAGTGGATGTCGCCATCGCGGCCTGCCGCCGGGCCGGCGTTCCGCTCGTCGTGGTCGGCGACGGCCCCGAGCGCGCCAGGCTCGCCCAGGCCGGCGGTCCCTCCACCCGCTTCGCCGGCCGGGTGGGGCCCGAGGAGCTCCGCCGCCTGTACTCGACCGCGCTGTGCTATCTGCAGACGGGCATTGAGGATTTCGGCATCGCCACGGTCGAGGCCCTGGCTTGCGGGACGCCGGTCCTGGCGCTCGGCGAAGGGGGGGTGCTCGATATCGTCGAGAGCGGTCGCGAGGGCCTTCTGGTCGACGATCCGGGGGCCGATGAGCTCGCCGTCGCGATTGACAAAATCCAGCAGATGCAGTTCAATCCGATGGACCTTCGAAGCCGGGCGGAGGAGTTTTCCGCCGAGCGGTTTGCGACCCGCCTGAAAGGGTACCTACGCCCCTTCTGGCCCGAATCCGAGGGAGAGCTCAGTTGATCCATCAACGATTTCGCATCGCCGCGGCGGCGCACCTGTTCGGCGATCTGGCGGCGACACTGCTCGCTTTTTTCGGCGCCTGGGCCCTCCGCTTCGAGCTCGAAGTCGTCCCACTGACCAAGAACGCGCCGGATCTCGCGCGCTACGTCGAGCTGCTGCCGATCGCCCTGCTGCTTTTCCCCGTGGTCTTCTACTTCCACGGCCTCTACCGGCAGCGGCTCTACCGCGCGCGCGTCGACGAGACCGTCTCGGTCATGCTGGCGGTGATCCTCGGCACGGTCCTGCTCTCGGGAATCACCTCCTGGTACCGCCCGGCCCTCGCCCCCGGCAGCCTCGAGTACTTCACCTACAGCCGCGCCTTCCTCGCCCTGTTCGCCGCCCTCGAGCTCGTGGCGGTCGTCACCCTGCGCATCGCCATCCGCGGGCTGCTGCGGAGCGCCAGCCTCCACGCCGGCCATCTCCAACGCATCCTGGTCGTCGGCGCCGGCGAGCTCGGCATCGACATCGCGGAGAAGCTCGTGGCGCATCGCGACTTCGGCGTCGAGGTCATCGGCTTCCTCGACGACGATCCGGCGAAGCGTCCCCTCCTGCACGCCGAGTTGCCGGTGCTCGGCGAGACCGCCGAGCTGCAGCGCGTCATCGACGAGAACCGCATCGACCAGGTCTTCATCGCCCTGCCGCTCGCCGCGCACAAGAAGATGATGTCCGTGCTGCAGACCGTCGGCAGCGAGTGCGTCGAGGTCAAACTGGTGCCGGACATCCTGCAGTACGCCACCATCAAGGCAACGCTCGAAGAGCTCGACGGCACGCCGATCATCAACCTGTCGCAGGTGCCGCTGCAGGGCTGGCACAGCCTGGTGAAGCGGGTGCTCGATCTCACCTTCTCGGCCGCCGGACTGCTCGTGCTGCTGCCGTTCCTGCCCTTCGTGGCGTTGCTCATCTGGCTCGAGGACCGCGGCCCGATCTTCTACTGCCAGGAGCGCATGGGACTCGACGGCCGGCCGTTCATGATCTGGAAGCTGCGCTCGATGCGGATGAACGCCGAGGCCTCGACCGGACCGGTCTGGGGGGTCGAGGACGACCCGCGGCGCACCCGCTTCGGCTCGTTCATCCGCCGCTGGTCGATCGACGAGCTGCCGCAGTTGTGGAACGTGCTGCGCGGCGACATGTCGCTGGTCGGTCCGCGCCCCGAGCGCCCGACGTTCGTCGCCGAGTTCCGCAAGCACCTGCCGCAGTACATGGTCCGCCACCGCGTGAAGTCGGGCATCACCGGCTGGGCGCAGGTGCACGGCTGGC
>JBGARM010000047.1:0-12792 GCA_044230215.1 Thermoanaerobaculia bacterium
GAACAGCGCCCGCTGCTGGCGCGACCCGAGGTCAATCTGCTGGCGCGCCTGAGCAGCCGTGTCGGCTGCCGCTGGCCGACGGTCGGCAACAAGGTGACGCTGATCGTCGATGCCGAGGAGACCTACGCCCTGGTCGGCGTCGGCAAGGCGATGTCCCGCCTGGGGGACTTCGCTGGCGCCGCGCCGGTGCTGCGCCGGGCGCTCGCCCTGCGGGAGGGACGCGACGACACCGTCGGCGAAGCGATCGCCCGCCTGGCGGTGGCCGAGAACTTCCTCCATCTCGATCAGCCCGATCAGGCTCTCATCGAGGCGCGCAAGGCCCACTTCGCCCTCAGTCTCGTGCCGCCCGGCGAGGCGCGCGCCGACGCCGAGCAGCTCCTGGGCAGGATCCAGCTGCGCCTGCGCCGCAACGAGGCGGCGCTCGCCAACCTCGAAGAGGCCGTTCGACTTCACCGCGAGCTCGGCAAGGGTTCGAGCCTGCTCGCCGATCTCGCCTATCGCATCGAGGTGGAGATCGCGCGCGGGCGGGCCGACGGGGTCCTCGCAGCCTACGAAACGCTCGCCGCGGAGCGACCGCTGCTCGATAACGCGCCGCTCCGGGAGTTGTCGGACTTTCACCTCTACCTCGCCGCCCAATGGCTCGAGGAGCGGCAGGGACGGAAGCAAGACCCGCTGGTGGCGTTGAAACGCAGCTACGCCGAGCTCATGCGGCAGACCGGGTTCCTGGCGCCGGCTATGCGGCAGCGATTTCTCTTCCAGGTGCCGCTGCATCGCGCCATCATCGACGCGGCGACGCGCCACGGGCTCTCGCTGCCCGCGAGCTAGGTTCAGCGAGGGGCGGGGGCGGGCGCCGCGAGAAGGGCGTCGAGCGCGGCGCGGTCGGCGCCGGTGAGATTGTCGTCCGTGAGCAGAAAGCTGCCGCCGCCCGGCAGCGGCACCGCGGGCCGGGTCAGGGCGCGCTCGAGACCCGAGCAGTCGACGGCGCCGAGCGACAGCGTCGCCGCCTGGTCGCAGAGCGTCAGGATCTGGTTGATCGTCTGCGACTGCACGGCGACCTCGATCCTCTCGGGAAGCTTCTCGGGCATGACCTCGTAGCCGTCGGCGACCCGACGCAGGCGGACCCTGGCCGCCAGCCGGATCGTCTGTGGCAGCACGATGACGACGTCCGTCAGGTTGCGCACCAGCGGCCCGATGGTCACGTCGGCGATCAGATCCCCTTTGCCCTGCACGTCGAGCTCGACTTCGCCGGCGAAGACGCCGGCCTCGCCGGCGATCGGCGTGAGGCGGATGCGATGGTCGCGCAGGACGATCGCCTGCTTCGGCGACTGCAATCGAACCGAGAGCCCCGGCTCGCCGATCGGCGCCAACTCGCCGACGAAGTCGCTGTAGGTCCGATTCAGCTTCTCGAAGCGCAACCCGTAGGTCGGCTCGACCGCCGCCGACGGCGCGGCCGCGAAGCACAGGCAGGCGGCGAGCGCCAGAAGGCGCGCGAACCGCAGCGCGTCGGAAGCTGCGGGACAGGCTGCGAATCGCGTCATCAGATCAAGGATAGTAGCCCCGCGGAGCGCGCGTCTTCAACTTGCCCCCCTGCGCTTTGACCTCGACGGTCGAGAAGACGCCCTCCTTGCCGGGCGGGTCCGGGGCGAAAGCGAGGAGGTACTGACTGCGCAGCTCGCGCGAGATCTCGCCATAAACCTCGTCGAGCTCGTCCGCCTTCGAGACGAAGAAGGAACGGCCACCGGTCTCGCTGGCGAGCTTCTCGAGCTTGGAGCGGATGGCGAGCTGCGCCGCCCCGACCTTGAGCCCGATGGTATAGACCGCCGCGCCGCTGCGGCGGGCGAACTCCAGGGCATCGTCGTAGGGAACCAGGCTGGAGGTGTCGTCACCGTCGGAGAGCAGCACGATCGCTTTGCGCCCGCGGATGCCGCGCAGCTGGTAGAGCGAAAAGACCAGGGCGTCGTGGAGCGCGGTGTTGCCCATCGCCGGCAGGTCGCGGAAGGCAAGCTGCACCGCCTGGACATCGGGGGTGAGCGGCATGAGCAGCCGCGGCCGGTCCGAGAAGCCGACCGCGAAGCAGCGGTCGGTCGGCCGCACGACACCGCGCAGGAAGTCGCTCGCCGCGTGCTTCGCCTCGCCGATCGACTCCTGCATCGAGCCGGAGGTGTCGAGCACCAACCCGACGGCGAGCGGCAGGTCCCGCACCAGCTCGAACTTGGCGATCTTCTGCGGCTTGCCGCGGTCGAGGATCTCGAAGTCGGCCTCGGCCAGGTTCTCGGCCAGCCCGCCGGCCTTGTTGTAGACGGTGGCGAAGATCTCCACCAGATCGACCTCGACCTGCTCGAGGAAGGCGCTGCTGTTGAGGACGCGGAAGTCCTCCACCCGGGTGCCGTCGACGTAGGTCGCCGAAACCGTGAGGTAAACCGGGTCGCTGCCGGAGGGGGCGACGAAGCTCGTCTCCCACGGCGGCTGGGTGAGGGTCGCCAGGACCTCGTCGTTCAACCGGAATTCGACCGATTCGACCCGCTTGCCCTCCGGCACCATGACCGCGGCGCGCGCCACGGTCGGCCCGACCACCCGCTTGCCGCGCGGCGGGGAGAGCAGGCGCACCCGCGCCTCGCCTTGCGGCTCGTTGAGCACCACCTCGTCCGCCACCACCACGGTGCCGCTGTCGTCGAGACCTTCGGCCCGCACGACGAGCTCGTTCGGCAGGTTCGGCAGGCGGAGCTCGGCGGTCCACGGCGGATTCGAGCGCACCAGCTGGCGCACGCCGTTGACGTAGAAGGCGACCTTGTGGATGCGTTCGCCGACGACGATCGCTTCGGCGCGCCAGAGGCCGAAGACGACGTCCGCGAGCGGCGGCATCAGCACCAGGGTGTCGCGCGCCCCCATCTTGGTAAGCCCGGTCTCCTGTCCCAGCACCACCTCGGCGCCGGCGAGCGGCGTCTCGGGCTCGGGGATCGGCTCCTTCGGCACGGTGAAGCCCTGGCTCAGCCAGGCGGTGCGCCCCGACACCTCGTCGCGCAACTCGAGCTCCAGGATGTACGGACCACCCGGACGCAGGAGACGTTCGGCGACCAGCACGACCGGCGTCGTCTCGGCCGGCGGCTGCATCACGAAGCGGTTGCGGAACTCCTCGAACGGCGCTCCGGCGAGCTCGAGCCGGCCGGCCACGGTGAGTCGCGACTCGCGGCTCCCCTCTTCGCCGGCGACCGCCAGGCCGACTCCCGCCGGCAGCACGATTCGCAGGCGAGCGAGCAGCCGCTGGTCGCGACGCTCCGGGAAGGTCACCCGCGTCGACAGCACCGGCAGAACCGGCGCGGGCTTTGCCAGCACGGTCGCCGCGGCCTCCCGCGCCCAGACCGCGACCTCCGCCGGCGGCGCGAGCATCGCCTCCATCATGGCGTCGGTCGGTCGGTTCCTCTCGAAGCCGAAGAGACCGGAGACGCCGGTGACGGCGTCCACCTCCTTGCTCGACTTGCACAGCACGCGGTCGGGACGCTTGCCGGAGGTCAGTCCGCGCAGCTCCTCCCACTGTTCGAGGTAGTACTCCATCTCCGGCATGTAGAGCGCGCGCTTCGAGTCGGTCGGACGCCACAGGACGAAGAAGGAGTCGGCGTGCGGCTGGTAGAGCACCGCCGACCGCGGACTCTCGACCGTGCCGTAGCTCCAGATCTCGAGCGGACGAAAGGTGTCGCCGCAGTCGACTTTGGAGCGTTCGCGCGGCGCGCCGTGGAGAAAGAGCATCCGGCCGCGGGCGTCGCGCAGCGACAGGCCCTCGCTCCAGACCAGGCGCTGGCGCAGCTCGATGCCGGTGACGAGCTCGTTGGCCGGCGTCTCGGGCAGCGGATCCTCCGCCAGAAAGGCGCGCACCGCGGCGAGCGCTTGAGGCAGCGGCGAGGCGGCGATCCGTTCGCGCTCCGCCTGCGGCAGCAGCAGCGCCGGACCTTCGTCGAGGAACCGGCGCACCGTTTCGCGGTCTTCGGCCCCGGAATCGACGGCAGGCGCGGCCGGGGTCGGCGGCGTCGCCGGCGGTGGGGCGGGCGCCTGGGCGAAAGCCCGTGGGGCAGAGCAGAGCGCGAGCATCAGGATGCAGCGGGCGACAGTTGGGCGCATGAACAGTCCTCGACCTTCGACCGGAGCGCAGCAAGCCGTGTACCAGCCCGGCGCCCGGCGACTATACTCGGGCTCCTCTCCTACTGCGGGTGCCCCCAAGACCATGTCTCCAATCGTCAAGAATCAGCCGATCGCCACCTGGAACGCCGGAGATTCGGTGCAGGGTTTCGCTTTCTTGAAGCGCAAGGAGCTCCGCCAGGACAAGAGCGGCAAGGACTACCTCGATCTCGAGCTCGCCGACGCCTCGGGCGCGATCACCGGGCGGGCCTGGTCGGACAGCTCGGCGCTCACCAGCGCCCTCGAGGCGCGCGGCTTCGTCAAGTTCCGCGGCCAGGTACAGAGCTACCGCGATCAGCTGCAGATCAAGGTCGACCAGTGCCGGCCGGTGGTGCCCGAGGACGTCCGGGAGGGCTTCGACGAGAGCCGGCTGGTGCCGTCGACGAAGTTCGGCCTCGACGACCTGATGCGTCGCCTGGAGGGGACGCTCGAGCGCGAGGTGAAGCGGCCGGAGATGCGCCGGCTGGGCGCCGAGACGCTGGCGATCCACGGCCCGGCGCTCAAGGTGCATCCGGCGGCCAAGGCGATCCATCACGCCTTCCGCGGCGGCCTGCTCGAGCACGTGGTGTCGATGATGGAGCTGGCGGTGAAGTTCGCCGACCACTATCCCGAGCTCGATCGTGACCTGCTCGTCTTGGGCGTGCTGTTCCACGACCTGGGCAAGCTCCAGGAGCTGGGCGCGATGCCCGACAACGAGTACACGCCGGTCGGCCGGCTGGTCGGCCACATCGTTCTCGGCCGCGATCTGGTGCGCGAGCGCACCGCCGCGATCCCCGGCTTTCCGGCCGACCTCCGCCTGCAGCTCGAGCACCTCGTGCTCTCGCACCAGGGGCGGAAGGAGTTCTCCACCCCGGTCGAGCCGATGACCCCCGAGGGCTTCGTCCTCCACGCCATCGACGACATCGACTCGAAGCTCGCCGTGCTCCGGGGAATGAAAGAGACCGGCAGGGGCTTCGTCTGGGCAAGGAGCCTCGAGCGTTTCATCTGGCTGGGCGAGGCGGAGGTACCCCCGGCGGAAGCCGAGGCCCCGAGCGGCGGCGACGACCTCGCGCCGCCGGATGGCGGCAGCGACGAAAAGGCGCTGCCGGCTGGCAGCGCCCTGGATCAGAAGCGCATCTGGTAGAGCATCCAGTAGACCACCACGCCGGTCACCGAGACGTAGAGCCAGATCGGCAGCGTCCAGCGGGCGATCCGCTTGTGGCGGTCGAAGCGCCGGGCGAGGGCGCGCGACAGCGTGATGACCGCGAGGAACGGCACCGCCGCCGCCAGCACGGTGTGGGTCAGAAGGATCGTCAGGTAGACGGTGCGCACGGCGCCGGTGCCCTGGAACTTCACCGAGCCGACCTGGAAGTGGTACACCAGATAGGACACCAGGAAGACGATCGAGCAGCCGAACGCCGACAGCATCGCGCGACGGTGGGCGTCGATCTTCCGCCGCAGGATGAGCCCCCAACCGAGGAGTAGAAGCACGGCCGAGGTCGCGTTGAGCGCGGCGTTCAAGGTCGGCAGATCGGCGAGTGTCAGGTTCATCGCTTCCCGCTTTCGGCCTCCACCGTTGCGAGATCAGCCAGGACGCGGTCGAGCGCGTCCTCTTCGAACGCGAGGTAGGTGGCGCGCAGGCGCCCCTGCCCGTCGACGAGAGCGAAGCGGTTGCTGTGCAGGATCGGCGAGGTCGTGTCCTCGGGGGTGGCTTCGACCGCCAGCAGGAAGCCCTTGCGCACCAGCTCCCAGATCGCCGCGCGCTCGCCGGTGGCGAACAGCCAGCGCGGCCCGGCCTGCCAGCCGTCGGCGTAGCGTGTCAACACCTCGGGCCGGTCGTGCTCGGGATCGACGGTGATCGACAGCAGGCGCACCGACGAGCTCTCCGGCAGCCGCTTCTCGAGCTCCTTCATCCGCGCGGTGAGGCGCGGGCAGGAGGCCGGGCAGCGGGTGAAGATGAAATCGACGATCGCCGGCCGGCCGGCGAGGGCCGCCTTGTCGAGCGCCGCGCCGCTGCGCTCGATGAGGGAGAACTCCGGCAGCTCGGAAAGCACCGGCAGCGGCTCGGGCGCGCGACAGGCGAGCCCTCCCGCCAGAAAGAGGATGCCGAGGAGCGCTCGCCGCCGCACCGGCGTCACCGCAGGAAGAGGTGGTCGATGACGGCGACTCCGAAGACCGCCGGCAGGTAGAAGACCGAGGTCAAGAGGAGGCGCCGCGCGGTGGGGATCGACTGCCGGCGCGCGAAGAGCGCCGCCGCGGCGAGGAACAGTCCGCCGAAAACCAGCGCGCCGACCAGATGGACGCCGCCGGTGATGCCGACCGCCGAGGTCATGAGCGACACCGGGATGAGCGCCAGGGCGTAGAGCAGCGCCTGCGACCCGGTCGCCCGGCCGTCGGGATCGTTCACCGTCAGGAGCGGCATCCCCGCCCGCCGGTAGTCGTCGCGATAGAGCCAGGCGATCGACAGGAAGTGCGGCAGCTGCCAGAGAAAGAGAATGGCGAAGAGCAGCCAGCCGCCGAGATCGAGCTCGCCCGAGGCGCCGGTCCAGCCCATGACCGGCGGCGCCGCGCCGGGGATCGCGCCGATGAGCGTCGCGAGCGAGCTCCGGCGCTTCATCGGGGTGTAGACGAGGACGTAGGCCGCGAGCGTCGCGAGACCGATCGCCGCGGTGAGCGGGTTCACCAGCAGAAGCAGCACGAGGAGGCCGGCGACCGACAACAGACCGCCGAACGTGAGCGCCTGCGCGGGGCGCATCCGCCCGGCCGGCAACGGCCGCGTCGCCGTGCGCCGCATCAGCTTGTCGGTCTCGCGCTCGACGAACTGGTTCCACGCCGCCGAGCCCGCCGCGACCAGGGCCGTACCGAGGAGCGTGGCGAAAAAACGCGGCCAGTCGAGCGGCCGCTCGCTCGCCAGCGCGAACCCCGCCGCCGTCGTCAACGTGACGAGGAGCGTGATGCGCGGTTTGGTGAGCTCGAGCCAGTCTCCCGGACGGGGAAAAGCGAGCGCTGCCGACGACACCGCTGCAGTTTATCGCCAATCGTCTCCGGGATCGGAGACGCGACTCTGCGGCGCGGCGCTCCAATGCAGTGGCTCAAGCCGGAATGCCCTCGTTGCCGTAGAGTCCGAAGATGACCTCTCCCCCGCCGGTGATCGAGCTGCGCGACGTGCGGCGGAGCTTCGTCGAGGCGGGAAGGCCGCGGGTCGTGCTCGACGGGGTTTCCTGCGCCATCGCGCCGGGGGAGCTCGTCGTGCTCCTGGGCCGCAGCGGCTCGGGCAAGTCGACCTTGCTCAACCTCATCGCCGGGATCGATCTGCCTTCCGCGGGCGAAGTGTTGCTCGAGGGTCGGTCGTTCAACCGCCTGAGCGAGGACGAACGCACCGTCGCCCGCCGCGACCGCATCGGCTTCGTCTTCCAGTTCTTCAACCTCGTGCCGACGCTCACCGTCGAGGAGAACCTCCTGCTGCCGCTCGAGCTCGCCGGGCGGGCGAGCGGCGCCAACCGCGAGCGGGCGCTGGCGCTGCTCGAAGAAGTCGGCCTCGCCGACCGCAGCGGGCAGTTCCCCGACCGGCTCTCGGGCGGCGAGCAGCAGCGCGTCGCCGTCGCGCGCGCCCTCGCCGCCGATCCGGCGCTCGTTCTCGCCGACGAACCGACCGGCAATCTCGACCTCGAGACCGGCCTCGAAGTGCTCGAGCTCCTCGACCGGCTCACCCGCCGCGCCGGCAAGACCATGCTCATGGTGACCCACAGCCCCGAGGTCATGGGGATCGCCGACCGCGTGCTCACCCTCGACCACGGGCGGTTGGTCGAGCCCCCGCGCCCGGCGGCGCCTTGACCGCCGGGCGCAGAAGTTCAGACCGGTGACCCTCCTCGGGCGCGCCAGCCGGCGCTATCACCTGCGCCATCCGGCCCAGTTCGCTCTCGCCCTGGCCGGCGTCGCTCTGGGCGTCGCGGTCGTGGTGGCGATCGACCTCGCCAACGAGAGCGCCCGCCGCGCCTTCACCGTCGCCACCGACGCCACCGCCGGCCGGGCCACCGACCAGATCACCGGCGACTCGAACGGCTTCGACGAGGCGCTCTTCGCCCGCATCCGCAGCGGCACGGCCGGAATTCCCGGCGTGCGCGCGGCGGCGCCCGTCGTCGAGGACTTCGTCGTCCTGCCCCGGACGACAGCGTCCGGAACCGAGAAGGTCGACCGCTCTTCGCGCGTGCTGCGTCTCCTCGGCCTCGACCCGTGGAGCGAAGCGCCGTTCCGCAGCTTCCTCGGCGCCGGCGGGGCCCTCGAAGGCGGCAGCGATCTCGTCCGCTTCCTCACCACGCCCGGCGCGATGCTGCTCGAGAGTTCGACCGCGACGCGACTCGGGCTCGCGGTCGGCGACCGCCTCGCGGTGCAGGTCGGCGCCCGCCGCGAGCAGCTCCTCCTCGTCGGAGTCGTCCGGCCGGCCGACGACGCCGGACGCGAGGCGCTCGCCAACCTCGCGCTGGTCGATATCGCCACCGCGCAGGAGATCCTCGACCTGCCCGGGCGCCTGACGCGGATCGATCTCGCCCTGCCCGAGGGCGAGGCGGGCGAAGCGGCGCGCCGGAACCTCGCGGCACTGCTGCCGCCGGGCGTGCATCTCGCCCGCGCCGCCGCCCGCCCCGAGGCGCTCGAGCAGATGACGCGGGCGTTTCGCTTCAACCTCCGCGCCCTGTCGCTCCTCGCCCTGCTCTGCGGCACCTTCCTGATCTACAACACGATGACCTTCTCGGTCGTCCAGCGTCGCGAGCTCTTCGGCCGCCTGCGCGCCCTCGGCGTGCGGCGCGGCGAGATCCTGGCGATGGTTCTCGGCGAGGCCGCCGTCCTCGGCCTCGTCGGCAGCGCGCTCGGGCTGCTCCTGGGCATCGTCCTCGGGCGCGGACTGATGGGGCTCGTCCTGCAGACGATTCGCGATCTCTATTTCACCCTGGCTGCGGGGAGCTTCGCGCTCGCGCCGCTGTCGCTCCTCAAGGGCGGCCTCCTCGGCCTCGGCGCTTCGCTCGCCGCGGCGCTCGCACCGGCGCTCGAAGCCGCCAACGCGCCGCCGCGCGCGACACTCCTGCGCTCGGAGCTCGAGAGCCGCGCCGGCCGCCTGGCCGGCCGCGGAGCGCTCGCGGGTCTCCTCCTCGGTCTCGCCGGCGCCGCCGTGCTGGCGCTCTCCGAACGCTCGCTGCCACTCTCGCTCGGCGGCTTCTTCCTCGTTCTGGTCGGCTTCTCGCTCCTCGTCCCGCTGGCGCTCGCCGCGACGATGCGCGCGGTCGCCGCGGCACCGCGGCCGCTGGGGGGGCTCTTCGGCAGGATGGGCGCGCGGGCGGTCGCGGCATCGATCTCGCGCACCGGCGTCGCGGTGGCCGCGTTGACCCTCGCGGTCGCCGTGTCGACGAGCATCGCGGTGATGATCGGCAGCTTCCGCACCACGGTCCAGATCTGGCTCGAAGGCGCGCTGATCGGCGATCTCTACGTCAGCACGCCGACCCAGGTGCCGAGCCGCGCCCACCTGCGGATCTCGCCCGAAGCGGTCGAGCGCATCCGCGCTCTGCCCGGAGTCGAGCGCATCAACACCCTGCGCATGACCCTGGTCGAGAGCCCGGGCGAGCTGCCGGCGCGCGTCGTCGGCATCGACCTCGACCGCAAGAGTCTCGCTGCCTACCACTTCAAGGAGGGGGACTTCGAGACCGCCTGGCGCGAGCTCACCACGACGGACGATGCCGTGATCCTCGCCGAGCCGTTCGCCTACCGCCGCGACCTCCACCTGGGCGACCGCTTCGAGCTCGCCACTGCGCAGGGCCCCAGGTCGTTCCGCGTCGTCGGCATCGACTACGACTACGGCTCGGACCAGGGCGTCGCCATGCTTCCCGAGGCGAGCTTTCGCGCCCACTTCGGCGATCCGGGGGTGGCCGTGCTGGCGGTCTTCGCCCTCCCCGGCGCCGACCTCGCAGCGCTCCAGGAGGCGGTCGAAGGCGCGGCTCCGGAAGGCGAGCTCGCCGCGCAGTCGAGCCGGCTGCTCAAGCAGATGTCGGTCGAGATCTTCGACCGCACCTTCCGCATCACCGGCGTCCTCCGCCTGTTGGCGATCGCCGTCGCCTTCCTCGGCATTCTCGCGGCGCTCGCCGCGCTCGAGCTCGAGCGCGGCCGCGAGTTCGCGGTGATGCGCGCCCAGGGGCTGACGCGCCGCCAGCTCCTCAATCTCGTCGCCGCGGAGACCGGCTGGATGGGCGCTGCCGCCGGCCTTTTCTCCCTGCCGCTCGGCGCGCTGCTCGCTGCGCTCATGGTGCACGTCATCAACCGGCGGTCGTTCGGCTGGTCGATGGAGATCGCCTGGACGGCGCGGCCGTTCGTCGAGGCGATGATCCTCGCCCTCGGCGCGGCGCTCCTCGCCGGGCTCATTCCCGCCTGGCGGCTCGGCAAAACCGACCCGGCGCTCGCCCTGAAGCTGGAGTGACGATGCGCTCTCCCCTCCGCTATCTCCTCGGGCTGCTCGTCGCCGTCGCCGCGCTCGCGGCGCTCGCCGTGGGGCTCGAGCTGCGGGCTCGCGGCGGGTCGCACCCGGGCGGGGCGACGACGGAGCTCGAGCTTGCCGCGGCCCTCGGCGGCGGCGACGAAGCGGGGTTCCTGCGCGCCACGGCGCCGCGTCCGTTCGCCTTTCCCGCCGACCACGGCGCGCACGACGGCTTCCGTACCGAGTGGTGGTACGTCACCGGCAACCTCTTCGCCGCCGACGGGCGCGCCTTCGGCGTCCAGCTCACTTTCTTCCGCAACGCGCTCGTCGCCGGCAGCGCGGCGAGCCCGTCGCGCTGGCGCAGCCATCACGTCTGGATGGCGCACTTCGCGCTCTCCGACGAACGGCAAGGCCGCTTCCGCTTCGCCGAGCGCTTCGCGCGCGAAGCGGTCGGCCTCGCCGGAGTGACGGCGGCACCTTTCCGGGTCGCGCTCGAAGACTGGTCGCTGGCCTCGATGTCGCCCTCCGGAACCGACTTTTCCCCCTTGGCGCTAGCCGCGAGGAACGGCGACTTCGCCGCCGAACTGACCCTCGAGACCGCCAAGCCGCCCGTCCTCCAGGGCGAGGGCGGCCTGTCGCAGAAGGGCCCGGAGCCCGGCAACGCCTCCTACTACTATTCGCTGACCCGGCTCGCGACCCGCGGCACGGTAACCGTCGCCGGCGAGACCGTTCCGGTCACTGGCGAGGCCTGGCTCGATCGCGAGTGGTCGACGAGCGCCCTCGGCGCCGAGCTCGCTGGCTGGGACTGGTTCGCCCTGCAGCTCGACGACGGCCGCGAGCTGATGTTCTACCGCTTGCGGCGCAAGGACGGGTCAGACGACCCGTGGAGCCGCGGCAGCCTGGTCGCCGCCGACGGCAGCTCGCGCAGCCTGCAACCCGCCGAAGTCCGTGTGACCCCCCTGTCGACGTGGCCGAGCCCGACGGGTGCGATCTATCCCGCGAAGTGGCGCCTCGAGGTGCCCGGCGAGGCGCTCGACCTCGAGCTCGCGCCCCGGGTCGCCAACCAGGAGCTCGCCGTCACCGTGCGCTACTGGGAAGGGGCGGTGAAGATCGCCGGCAGCAGCCACGGCCGGCCGATCGGCGGCCACGGCTTCGTCGAGATGACCGGCTACGCGGCAGTACCCAAGCCATGAGCCGGCGCCGGCCCGGCGACGGGCCGGCGGATTCGGCCGGTCGATACCCGCCGGAGACCGGCGGGAGATCGGCTGAGCGTCAGCCGAGCAGCTCTTCGACCGCCTGGCGCTCTTCGCGCAGCTCGCGGTCGCTGGCGTCCATCTTGCCGCGGCTCCATTCGTCGACGCCCAAACCCTGCACGATCTCGTAGTCGCCGCCCTTGCAGACGCAGGGGTAGGAGTAGACGACCCCCTCCGGGATGCCGTAGCTGCCGTCGGACGGCACCGCCATCGACACCCAGTCGCCCGCCGGGGTGCCGGCCACCCAGTCGCGCACGTGCTCGATGGCGGCGTTGGCGGCGGACGCGGCCGACGAGGCGCCGCGCGCCTCGATGATCGCCGCGCCGCGCTGCTGCACGGTGGGGATGAAGGTCTCGCGATACCAGCTCTCGCCGACCACGCCGAGCGCCGGCTGCCCCTTGACGGTGCAGTGGGCGAGATCCGGGTACTGGGTCGAAGAGTGGTTGCCCCAGATCGTCATCTTGCGGATGTCGTTGACCGAGCCGCCGGTCTTCTCGGCAAGCTGCGACAGCGCCCGGTTGTGATCGAGGCGGGTCATGGCGTGGAACTGCCGGCGATCGAGGCCGGGGGCGTTCGAGGCGGCGATCAGGCAGTTGGTGTTCGCCGGATTGCCGACCACCAGGACGCGCACGTCGCGCGCGGCCCGCGCCGCGATCGCTTTGCCCTGCGGCCCGAAGATCGCGCCGTTGGCGGAGAGGAGGTCCTTCCTCTCCATTCCCGGGCCGCGCGGCCGCGCGCCGTCGACCACCAGCGCGAGCCCCCAGTCCATCACGTAGACCTGGCCGTAGCTGCCGACGAGGACGTTCGCCGGCTTGAGATCGCGGTGGACGACGTGGCGCGCGTGAGCGAACGCGACGCCCTCGCAGATCCGCTGGAAGATGCCGAGCATCTGCTCGAGGTAGACCGCGTCGGGGCGGAGCTCGAGGTGCTGGC
>JBGARM010000480.1:0-2558 GCA_044230215.1 Thermoanaerobaculia bacterium
GAACGCCCGCCGGTCGGCCGGCACGGAGTTCCTCGAAGCCTACGAGGCGCTGCTGCTCGAGTTCGGCACCGACTACGCCCAGGTCGGGCATCGCGGCGTCGGCACCGAAAAACTCGCAGCCTTCTTCGCTGGACCGTTCACCACCCGGCGCTACGACAACCACCAGGCGCTCGATCTTGCCGGCCTGCGCTCGCGCCTGCTCTCCTCGTCCTACATCCCGGCGGCAGGCGAGCCGGCGCACGCCGCAATGCTCGCTCGCCTGGCGGAGATCTTCGCCGCGCACGCCGTGGACGACCGGGTGGAGTTCCTCTACGACACCGAGGTCCACACCGGCAAGCTCCTGGCCGGCTAGCGCCGGGGGAGTCTGCCTACTGCAGGGCGGCGGCGCGGGCCGCGCGCTCCGCCGCGGCCGCGGGGTCGTTCTGGCGCCGCGCGACCTCCGCCCAGAGCTTCCAGGCGGTCGAGAACTCCGGCAGCAGGCGCGTCGCTTCCGCGAGATGCCCGTCGGCGCCGGCGACGTCGCCACGCTGCAGCTCGATCTGCGCCAGACGGGTGAGCAGAAAAGCGCTCGTCGTGCCGGCCTCGACCGCAGCGCGCACCACCGCCTCCTCGTCCGCTGCGCGGCCGCTGCGCTCCAGGAACTCTCCCAGCGCGAGCACCGCCTGCGCGAAGCGCGGGTTGCGCGCCAAAGCCCGCCGCCAGGCCGCCTCCGCTTCGGCCCCCCGGCCGGCCGCGGCATAGGCCTCGCCGAGTCGCAGGTCGAGAAAGTCGAGCTGCGGATTCAACCGCTGCGCGCGCTCGAGCGAGGTGACCGCGTCGCCGAAACGCCCGAGGCCGCGCTCGGCGGCGCCGCGCTCCATCCAGAACGGCACGCTGCCCGGGCTCTCGACCGTCAGCTGCGTGTAGACCGTGAGCGCCCCGGCGAGATCGCCGGCGGCGAACAGCCGCTTCCCCGCCGCGAAGCGCTCGAGCAGGACGAGCCCCGCCGCCGGGTCCAACTTCCCCCTACCGCCCGCCGCCGACGCCTCGGCCGACGCCGACTGCCCCGATAGATAGCCGAGGTTCTGTAGCGTCGCTGCGAGCTGGGCGTCCGGCGCGACCGCGGTGGGCGCGGACAAAGGCTTCCGGTAAAGGAGGGACTTGAGATCTTTCTGTAGCTTGCGGGCAGCGCTCGCGCGCGCGGGAAACGCGTTCTGAAGCTCGGCGGAATCTGCCATCCAGTCGAGAAGCTGCGGCCGCGGACCGAGCATGAAACGCAGATGGCCCTCGGTCACCGCGAACAGCGGCGCCCAGCCGAAGGCCGAAAACGGGAAGAGCGTCTCGTGGTAGATCGCTTCGCCGTCGACAGCGCCGGGAACGAGCGACAACGGTGGCCCCCCCACCCCCTTTACCGGTCCTTTGCTTCTCGCTCCGGAGTCCAGGCGATTTCCGGACGCGTCGACAAGACTCAGCAGCGTCGAAGCGAGACGGCGGGTGGCAATCGGAGCCTCGAGGTTGCGTCCCTGCGGGACGCCGGGGCCGGCGATCAACAGCGGCACGCGCAGGGCGGCGCGCGACAGCAGGAGTCCGTGCTCCTTCTCGCCGTGCTCGCCGAGCGACTCGCCGTGGTCGCCGACGACGGCGACGAGGCGCGGCTGCGCCGCGCGGGGCCCGGAAGCCAGCGCGGCGAGCAGGCGGCCGAGCTCGCGGTCGACCGACTCGATCTCCCCCAGATAGCGCTCGCGGTCGCTCGCTCCCGGGTTGCCGGCGAGCGCCCGGTAGGGCGCGTGGGCATCGTAGAAGTGGACCCAGAGAAAATGCGGCCGCGCCGGGTCGGCGGCGCGCTCCCCGGCGAGCGCGGCGTCGACCACGTCGGCCGCGGAGCGCTCGGGGTAGCCGTACTCCCCCAGCCGTTCGGCGGCCATCGTCTCGTCATAGAGGTCGAAGCCGCGGTCGAGGCCGAAGCGCCGGTCGAGCACCCGCGAGGCGATGACACCGACGGTGGCGTAGCCGCGGGCGCGCAGCGCCTCGGCGAGGGTGGGGATCCCGGGCGCCAGCGCGCCGGCGCCGTTGTCGCGCAGGCCGTGCTCGATCGGATCGAGACCGGTGAACAGCGTCACGTGAGCAGGCAGCGTCAGCGGCGCAGCCGTCAGCGCCTCGTCGAAGCGCACCCCGGCAGCGGCCAGCGCGTCGAGGGTCGGCGTCCGCGCCCCTCCACCGTAAGCGCCGAGGGCATCCGCCCGGACGGTGTCGAGGGTGACGAGCAGCAGATCGGGCAAGCGGGTTGCGGCGGGGGCTGCACTCGCTGCCCAGGTCGGCAGCGCGAGGAGGAAGAGAAAGAAAACCCCCGGGAGACTCCTCCCGGGGGTTCGATTCGAAGTGTGTTCCAAGCGGAGTCGGCGTCGGCTCAGGGGGCGACTGACGACCACTCCTGCGTGTTGCCGGTCTCGAAGCCGTCGGCGAAGATCAGGTTCGACGCCGCGCAGCTGTTCGACTGCGTGTCGGCGACTTCGACGTCGACGTTGGTCAGCGTCAGGTCGTCGAAGCGGAAGCCGGAGTCGTTGGCCGCCGGATCGGTG